>NZ_JXIS01000031.1:0-3723 GCF_000836715.1 Bacillus sp. L_1B0_5
CAGAATGACTCGTCTTTTTTGTGTTTTATAAAATAAACTTGTAATTAATGTAAGCTCTATGAGTACGTTTATCTAGCAAGAAACAACTTTATTTTATTAGAATTTCACATTTAAGTAGCATACCTTTAAAAAAATATGGCTGAGCTTTAAAGTCTATTTGTTAACAAGAATATATACGAAGTATTGCCCTCTGGAGCCTGCTCACACCCTCTTTTATTTCTTCAGTTGTTAAATGGCCATACCCTATAATAATTCGATTGTGATGTTTTCCTTTTTCAATGGCATGGTCTTCCACAGGATATACTTTCACTCCGAGTTGTTGGATTTTCTCAAGTAATTCTTTTGTGAATTGAACTTGATTGAATTCAACAATCAGATGTAATCCTGTAGAATAACCGAAAATATTGATTGTATTTGAGAATACTGATTTTAATTGCTGGATAAGGAAGTCTCTTCGATTTTTATAGATTTTTTTCATCTTCATAATATGTCGTTCCAAATAACCTTCGGCAATAAATTTAGCAAGGATAAGCTGATTTAAAGAAGGTGTATGTAAATCTGAAAACCATTTTATCCTGCGACATTTTTCAATAAGGTGTGAGGGAAGAACTAAGTATCCCATCCTAAGGGCCGGTGATAAAATTTTACTAAATGAACCTATGTATATAACACGTTCGGGATCCAATCCCTGTAATGAACTTACAGGTGAACCTTCATATCGAAACTCACTATCATAATCATCTTCAATGAGGTAACAATTTGTTTTTCTTGAGTAGTTAACCAATTGAACACGTCGTTGAATTGGCAACGTTCCACCTAAAGGGAACTGATGAGAAGGAGTAATGAAGATGAATTTTGGATTTTTATTTGCAGGTAACAAAGATGTATTCATCCCATTATCATCAACTGGTATAGGGGAAAGAAAGGCTCCTGAATTTTTAAAAATTGTTTGAATATCATTGGTGATGGGATCTTCTATTAGTACTTCGTCACCTGATGACAAAAGTAACTTAGAAACAAGTGTTAAAGCTTGAGTTGCACCGGAAGTAACCACCAATTGTTCTGGATGACAAAAAACTCCTCTTGTTTTTAGTAAATAGCGTGATAAAACCTTTCTTAATTCGGGACGCCCTTGGGGGATATCATATCCAAACGTAGAAGGAGGTGTTTCATTCCATATAGTGTGAGACAACTTTGCCCATCCTTTACGTGGAAATAAGTCTAATGCTGGTATTCCTGAACGAAAATTAATGATATTACTGTCTTTGTTTGTTTCTTCGCACCAAGATAAAGAATCAATTAGAGTTGATTTTTTACGTTGTTCTAAATAAGTCCCTTCGGCAATGAATGTCCCAGCTCCTTGCCGAGTGACCAAAAAGCCTTCGGAAAATAATTGATCATAAGCTTCTAAAATTACATTCCTAGACACACCTAACTCAGAAGATAATTCCCTTGTTGCTGGTAGTTTTTCACCGGATTGTAGCTCTCCGTTTAATATTCGTTCACGTATTTGGTGATAAACTTGTCGAATTAAACTTATATCTAAAGATCGATCAATAGGTATCCAAAGCATATAAATGCTCCCTTCATCAAAATTGGTACCATAAAAGTTTGGATGAAATGGTACTAATACAAACCATTTTAGCATGCTATAGTAGGGTCAAATAGTTCTAAAGGAGATGAAAATGTGATGACTAAACCAGAATTACAAGTAGCTCAGGCATTTAAATCGATTGCACGAAATGAACATATAAAAGCATATGTACAACAATCCACTGAACTCTATGCGTTATTATTACAAGCTGCGAAACGCTTTGTCACCGGAGAAACGAGACATGAGGGAATTGGGACGGCAAAAGAACTAATTACAAAAGGTTATCATACTTCACTAGAATACATAGGGGAAAATACTCTAGATATAGAGGAATGCTATAAAGCAAAAAATGAGTTTTTGAATCTTATTGGGGACATGGGTGCTCTATCTATGAAACAAACAGTATCACTCGATTTATCTCATATTGGATTATCTATAGATCCAGAAATATCTTATATTCATTTAATGGAGTTGGCAGAGAAGGCGAAAGTACATGGAACTACCCTTATGATAAGTATGGAAGAATCATCTAAAGCAGCGGACATTCTTTCTATTTATAAAAAGGTAACTGAGCAATATCATAATGTAGGGATAACAATACAGGCACATTTATACCGCTCAAACAATGATATTCAAGAACTCCTTCATTATCCAGGAAAAATAAGAGTTGTAAAAGGTGCCTATCAAGAAGTTCCGGATATTGCTATGCCTAGATCAACTGATTTAAATCAACAGTATCTTCAAATTGTAGAAAAACTAGTTGAAAACCATCACCCTGTGTCTATAGCTACACATGATGAAATTCTTATTAAAGAGATGGAGCAACGTCAATATTTTAGTCATCCTAATGTAGAAATAGAAATGTTATATGGAATTCGTCCGGATATGTTAAGAGATTTGAAAAACAAAGGACATAACGCTAGAGTATATTTGACTTATGGGAAAGAGTGGTATTTGTATTTATGTCATCGGATAGCCGAACATCCAGAAAATCTATTTTATGCAGTGACAGATATGATACATTCACCTTTACCAGAGCGGAGTAGGGAATATTGAATAGACATTTAATACTGAATGTAAAAATGATTTTGGTTGTTGCCTAAAAATAAGAGCCGGATTTTTCTTAGTGTAGAAATTCCGGCCATTTTATATTGAAATTTTTTTAGTATATATTTGCGTTAAAGGCGGACAGCACCCCTGTAGGTATTGAGGAGATTAAGATTTATAATTGTGCAGCTGTCGTATACCTTGTTGTAGAATTGTTTTTGTATGGTTGTGTATTCTTAGGGGGGAGATAGAAACAACGGAAATTATGATTCTATATGTATTTCAAAAGGGGGATATATACTAGAAATGAAACTAAATGCTTTGTTAGTGAAATGATTCGCTCTTTTAGTAGTAAAACGTAAATATAGGTATGGGATTAATATCTATTAATGTTATATAAAAAGTGAAGTAATGAAAGGAACAAGTGTTCTGTATGTGTGTGTTCGGTACACTTGATAAATTGAGGTACGTATTTTTAATCCAGTATATGTGTTTAAAAAGGAAATACTATTAATCAATTCGAACCTTGAGCATATCTTAAATATTTATTAAGAGAATATAGCTGTATGGAAATAGATGATACTAAAGATGAAAGAGATATAAGGCTGATATTTCAGTGAAACAGGGATAGTTAATAAATATATTAGTATGGTTCTATATATTTGTGAGTAAACAGATAAGCAACCATTACTTCATATAAGGAGAACTTGGGGCTCTATAACTAGAGTAGTATATGAGTTTATTATGGATTTCTGTATCGTTGTCTGTTATAAGAATACGTATATCTTCAATCGTTTCTAATAGAGGGCGTGATAAACAAAGAGGTATTAATATTTATTAAAATAAGATTGTTAGTTTCGCTGGGGAAAAACTTCTGTACAAATTAAGTCTAAGGTTTAAAGTAACTTTAATATATTTAGGGGAAATATAATTAAAGAGAAGCAGGAGGTAGCTCTTTGGTAATGAATCCTCGGAGAGACGTATCTAGCTAACAAAGCATATAAATATTAAATTGAATTTCTTTATAAAAAGGTGTTGACGATTATACTTTAGAGGTGTAATATAGAACAAGTCGCCGATGA
>NZ_JXIS01000032.1:0-133074 GCF_000836715.1 Bacillus sp. L_1B0_5
AGAAGAACAGAAGAAAGCAGAAGAACAGAAAAAAGCGGAGTAACTGCTTTAGTGAAACAGCTGGAAAACAAGAATGTGGTGCAAGAGATAATGAACGAATAAGCAAAACTAGTAATATTTATATGAGTGTGAGGGAACGTTAGCCCTCACCTCTTTGTTTTTCTTTTTTAAATGCATTTGAGTGTGAAAAAAGTTATAAATTAGTATAAAGTATCACGTTTTATTTTCTGAAAAATCTAAATAATATTGAGAAATAAAAATAACTGAAAATATTAATAAATTTGTGTTGTGTTTATATAGAATTGTTCGTTATAATGAACGTAAGGTTTTTAAAAAAGAACACATATTAGCTAAGCTAATATAGTTTTCTTTAAATCACTTATTGAAAAATAAGTGATAAAAATATAAAAAACAGCTAGGGGGAATTGATTGTGAGTCTGAAAAAGAAATTAGGTATGGGAGTTGCATCAGCGGCATTGGGGTTATCTTTAATTGGTGGAGGAACATTTGCATTCTTTAGCGATAAAGAAGTATCAAACAATACATTTGCAGCTGGGACGTTAGATCTTACATTAAACCCTAAGACGCTTGTAGATATTAAAGATTTAAAACCAGGGGATTCTGTTAAGAAAGAGTTCTTATTACAAAACAGCGGTTCTTTAACTATTAAAGACGTTAAATTAGCAACAAAGTATACTGTTAAAGATGCAAAAGGTGATAATGCTGGTGAAGACTTTGGTAAGCACGTTAAAGTAAAATTCCTTTGGAACTGGGATAAACAAAGTGAGCCTGTATACGAAACAACTTTAGCAGACTTACAAAAAGCTGATCCAGATCTTTTAGCTAAAGATATCTTCGCTCCTGAGTGGGGAGAAAAAGGTGGATTAGAAGCTGGTACAGAGGACTATCTATGGGTACAATTTGAATTTGTAGATAATGGAAAAGACCAAAATATCTTCCAAGGTGATACATTGAATTTAGAATGGACATTCAATGCTAACCAAGAAGCTGGGGAAGAAAGATAATAAAAAAAGGCGGGTATCCCCCGCTTTTTTTTATAAAGAAAAAGAAGTGCTGGTTGTACGCACTTCTTTCTATTATTATTTTTGATTTTGCTTCCACTTTGTAAATTCAAGAAATTCACGAAATTGTTCTTTGGAGACACCGGAGTTCATTGCATCTTTAACGAGTTGTGTCCATTCGGAGTCTAGGTTAGTTTCCTTTGTTTTTTCATCATGAAGTAAAGTATCAACTGGAATTTGTAGAACTGCTGCGATCTTTTCAAGAAACTGAATGGAAGGGTTTTTTTGTAAATTTCGTTCTATAGAACTAATGTAAGATTTAGCAACGCCAGCTTTTTCGGCAAGTTCAGTTAATGAAATCCCTTTTTGTAAACGAAGGCGTTTTATACGTTCTCCAATCATATTTGCGCACCTTTCTATCAATATGTAGTTGTCTTATGATGTCATTATTATAACATAAACTTCGTTAAAAAGAACAAACCTATTGAGCCTGACTGGATGGCTTCATACGTTGGAAAAATTGCTCGATGTCTTGCATGGCGATACCAGCATCTAGAGCTTCAAGTATTAAATCAATCCATTCTTGATCCAGTGCGTCTGTCTTATCTTTGTACAAATGTAATTCCTCCCTAATTATCGGTCATAATTGCTGCTACAAAATACATGATAATGCAATCGGATTTTGTGTTTTATATAGTGAATTATCAAATATTGTGTAGATGAAACAAAGATAAAATCCCCATTAAACTCCCTCTATGGAAATTATAAATTGTTCGATAAAAACTTTCAATATTTTCAGAAAACATTGTTGAATTGTGATATATTCGTATGCTAACTATGAAATTTTTACAAATATATTAAAAACATTACATGATGTGACTAAATATTGAAAAAATATCGAATTTTTAATAAAATTAAATTTGTAATACATATTATTTATTAGGGGAGGAAATATGGGATGAACAAGAAACCGTTCAAAGTTTTGTCATCAATCGCTTTGACAGCTGTATTAGGCCTTTCATTCGGAGCTGGCACTCAATCTGCATATGCTGAAACGCCTGTGAATAAAACAGCTACGAGCCCAGTTGATGATCATTTAATTCCGGAAGAACGTTTAGCAGATGCGCTAAAAAAACGTGGGGTAATTGATTCGAAGGCTTCAGAGACAGAAACAAAGAAAGCAGTCGAAAAGTATGTAGAGAACAAAAAGGGTGAAAATCCTGGAAAAGAAGCAGCAAATGGGGACCAGCTTACGAAAGATGCATCCGACTTTTTAAAGAAAGTAAAAGATGCGAAAGCAGACACGAAAGAAAAATTAAATGAACCAGCAACAGGGGCACCTGCAGCGTCAGGCCCAGTTAAAGGCGGACTAAATGGTAAAGTGCCAACTTCTCCAGCAAAACAAAAAGACTATAACGGTGAAGTTCGTAAAGACAAAGTACTCGTTTTACTTGTAGAGTACGCTGACTTTAAACATAATAATATCGACAAAGAGCCTGGATATATGTATTCTAACGATTTTAATAAAGAACATTATGAAAAAATGTTATTCGGTAATGAGCCATTCGCATTAGAGGATGGTAGCAAAATCGAAACGTTTAAACAATATTACGAAGAGCAATCTGGCGGTAGTTATACAGTAGACGGAACAGTTACAAAATGGTTAACAGTTCCTGGTAAAGCTGCTGATTACGGTGCAGATGGTGCGACAGGTCATGATAATAAAGGACCAAAAGGACCACGTGATTTAGTAAAAGATGCATTAAAAGCAGCTGTAGATAGTGGTATTGATTTATCAGAGTTCGATCAATTTGATCAATACGATGTAAATGGTGATGGAAATAAAAATCAACCAGATGGTTTAATCGATCACTTAATGATTATTCATGCGGGTGTTGGACAAGAAGCAGGCGGTGGTAAATTAGGCGATGATGCAATTTGGTCGCACCGTTGGACAGTTGGACCAAAGCCATTCCCAATTGAAGGTACACAAGCGAAAGTTCCATATTGGGGCGGAAAGATGGCAGCATTCGACTACACAATTGAACCAGAAGATGGAGCGGTTGGTGTATTCGCACATGAATATGGTCACGATTTAGGTCTTCCAGATGAGTACGATACACAATATAGTGGTCAAGGTGAGCCGATTGAAGCTTGGTCTATTATGAGTGGCGGAAGCTGGGCTGGTAAAATCGCAGGAACGACGCCAACGAGTTTCTCACCACAAAATAAAGAGTTTTTCCAAAAAACAATTGGTGGTAACTGGGCAAATATCGTAGAAGTAGATTACGAGAAATTAAATAAAGGTATCGGTCTAGCGACATATTTGGATCAAAGTGTTACGAAATCAGATCGACCAGGTATGATCCGTGTTAACTTACCAGATAAAGATGTTAAAACAATTGAGCCAGCATTTGGTAAACAATATTATTACAGCACAAAAGGTGACGATCTTCATACGAAGATGGAAACACCGTTGTTCGATTTAACGAATGCAACGAATGCAAAATTTGATTTCAAGTCATTATATGAGATTGAAGCAGGTTATGATTTCCTTGAAGTACACGCTGTAACAGAAGATGGTAAACAAACGTTAATTGAAAGACTTGGCGAGAAAGCAACTAGTGGAAATGCAGATTCGACAAATGGAAAATGGATTGACAAATCATATGATTTAAGTCAATTCAAAGGCAAGAAAGTAAAATTAACATTTGATTACATTACTGATGGTGGTTTAGCATTAAATGGATTCGCTCTTGATAATGCTTCATTAACAGTAGATGGTAAAGTAGTATTCTCTGATGATGCAGAAGGTACACCACAATTAAAATTAGATGGTTTCGTTGTATCTAACGGAACAGAAAAGAAAAAACATAACTACTATGTTGAGTGGAGAAACTATGCTGGGGCAGATAACGCGTTGAAATTTGCTCGCGGTCCAGTATTTAACACTGGTATGGTTGTATGGTATGCAGATTCAGCTTATACAGATAACTGGGTTGGTGTACATCCAGGACACGGTTTCCTTGGTGTTGTTGATTCTCATCCAGAAGCAATTGTTGGTACTTTAAATGGTAAACCAACAGTTAAGAGCAGTACACGATTCCAAATCGCTGATGCTGCGTTCTCATTCGACAAAACGCCAGCTTGGAAAGTTGTATCTCCAACGCGTGGAACATTTACGTATGATGGCTTAGCGGGTGTAGCGAAGTTTGATGATTCGAAAACGTATATTAACCAACAGATTCCAGATGCAGGACGTATTTTACCGAAGCTTGGTCTGAAGTTTGAAGTAGTAGGACAAGCTGATGATAATTCTGCAGGTGCTGTTCGTTTATATCGTTAATACAGTAAAACTACCGAGAGATTTTCTTTCGGTAGTTTTTTTGTGAGCAATGAATTTTATATAGCTGAAAAAGTCATATATAATGTAACTTTAAGAATAGAAATTTGTTATATATGAAGTCTATATAAATAATGAAAGAATTGGATAAAAATAGTGGGAGAAGGTGAGTGAATGAGTATTTCCTCTATTGTAGGTAGGCAAAAGGGATATTTTTTAAAAGGGCATACGAGAAGCATCGAAATAAGAAAGAATAATTTGAAGAAGCTTTATGAAGGCATTCAGCATTTTGAAGAAGAAATATTTCAGGCGTTGAAATTAGATTTAAATAAGTCAGTTCACGAGTCGTTTACAACGGAAGTTGGATATGTATTAAAAGAAATTTCCTTTCAATTGAAACATATGTCATCGTGGAGTAAACCGAAGCGAGTTCGAACGGCACTCACTCATTTTGGATCAAAAGGAAAAGTAGTGCCAGAACCGTATGGTGTGACGCTTATTATTGCACCGTGGAACTATCCTTTTCAATTAGCAATTGCACCACTTGTAGGAGCACTGGCAGCTGGAAATACAATCGTTTTAAAGCCGTCAGAGTTAACGCCAAGCGTTTCAAAAGTGCTTAAGAGAATGTTAGATGAATTATTCCCAGAAGAGCTTGTAGCGGTAGTAGAAGGCGGCGTTGAAGAGAGTACATCTTTGCTGAGGGAACCGTTTGATTATATTTTCTTTACTGGTAGTGTTGGCGTTGGAAAAGTTGTAATGGAAGCAGCAGCGAAACAGTTGACGCCGCTCACTTTAGAACTTGGCGGGAAAAGTCCTTGTATTGTACATAAAGATGCAAAGATAGAGGTGACAGCAAGAAGAATTGTTTGGGGTAAGTTTTTAAATGCAGGGCAGACATGTGTAGCGCCTGATTATATGTACGTGCATTCTTCCGTGAAAGAAAAGCTAGTTGAGGCACTGCGACATGAAATTATAGAGCAGTATAGTAAAGAACCTTTGCAAAATGAAAATTACGTGCGTATTGTAAGTGAGCGTCATTTTGAACGCTTATGTCGATTTTTACAAGATGGTCAAGTCGTAATTGGTGGAAACTATAAGAAAGATACATTACATATTGAACCGACAGTACTAGCGGATATTACATGGCAAGATGCTGTTATGGAAGATGAAATTTTTGGTCCGATTTTACCAATCATAGAGTACGACAATATAGAAGAGGTAATTGGCACAATCCAGCAACATCCGAAGCCGTTAGCGTTATATGTATTTTCGGAAGATAAAGAAGTACAAAAGAAAGTGACGAGTAATATTTCATATGGTGGAGGCTGTATTAATGATGTTGTCTACCATCTTGCTACGCCATATTTACCTTTTGGGGGTGTTGGAAGTAGTGGATTAGGGGGTTATCATGGGGAAGAAAGTTTTCGGACTTTTTCACATTATAAAAGCATTTTAGCCCAATCTACAGCATTCGACATGAAAATTCGTTACTCTTCTACAAAAAGTGCTTTAAAATTCATACGAAAGTTGTTAAAATGATGATGGTGTTTATCAGTAGGCGTAGCCGTATGATAATAGCCCCTTCGCAATGGAAGGGGTTTTTCTGTTCGACGTTATGTATCATGCGAAAATGAATCAAACATACTACATAAAGAATAGAAACGAACGCTTGCTAAATAACCATTTTTGTTTGGATCGAAACAAAAAATAGTCTATAGAACATAAATATTTATTCATGAATATAAAAATTAAAATTTAAGGTAGATAGGACGGGAAAATGAAAAAGATTATTAAAGTTGAAGCAGTTGAAAAACATTTTGGAAATCAAGTGATTATCCCACCTCTTTCTTTAGATATTAAAGAGGGAGAGTTTTTAACAATTTTAGGGCCGAGTGGCTGCGGGAAAACGACTTTACTTCGTATGATCGCAGGATTTGAAACTCCAACTAAAGGGAATCTTTTATTAGATGATGAAAGAATTAACGATTTGCCGCCATATAAGCGTCATATGAACCTAGTGTTCCAACATTACGCACTATTCCCACATATGACAGTAGAGAAGAATATTTGTTTTGGTATGAAAATGCAGAAAGTATCAGCAGCAGAGCAGAAAGAGCGTGCTGAAGAGGCAATGCGTTTAACGCAGTTACTTGAGTTCCGTAATCGTAAACCTGCGAAGCTTTCTGGTGGACAACAGCAGCGTGTTGCAATTGCAAGAGCGATTGTAAATAATCCGCGTGTATTACTATTAGATGAGCCACTTGGAGCGCTTGACTTTAAGTTACGAAAAGACTTGCAACGTGAATTGAAAAACTTACAACGTAATTTAGGAATTACGTTCATATACGTAACGCACGATCAAGAAGAAGCAATGAGCATGAGCGATCGTATCGTCGTTATGAATAAAGGACATATCGAACAAATTGGAACGCCGAAAGAAATTTATAATAAGCCGAAAACATTGTTCGTTGCGACATTCATCGGTGAAAATAATATTGTGAAAAATGGGGAAGGCTATGTAGCAATTCGCCCTGAAAATGTGAAAGTGCGTTCGGTTGAAGAACCAATTTTAAAAGAATACCATCTTGGACATATTGAAGATATCGAGTTTGTCGGAAATATGGAGAAGCTTTATGTACGTGATGAGAAAACATCAGAATTACTAATGGCATATCAAACTGCTGAAGAGGCAGCGCAGTGGAGCATTGGAGATAATGTATATGTAGGCTGGGAGCAAGAGGACGAGGTGACCTTAAATTGAAAAAAGGGAAATTACTCGCACTACCTACAGTCGCGTGGCTGTTAATTTTCTTCCTAATCCCGCTCGTATTCGTATTAGGATTCGCCTTCATGCAGCGCGGAGCTTACGGGACAGTAGAAATGCAATTTACGCTGGAGAATATATCCCGTGTGTTTGATCCATTGTACTTAGGAACGTTATGGGAAACTGTTAAAATCGCAGTTATTACGACAGTAATATGTTTATTAATTGGTTATCCATTTGCGTATACAATTACAATTGTTGACCGCAAATATCGTTCTATTCTTTTATTATTGGCAACGATCCCGTTTTGGATTAACTTTCTTGTTCGTTCATACGCATGGATTGTTATTTTACGTTCACAAGGTCTTGTGAATACGTTGTTATTAAAACTTGGCATTATTAGTGAACCGTTAAATTTATTATATAATACGCCTTCTGTAATACTCGGAATGGTCTATTCTTTATTACCATTTATGATTTTACCAGTGTATGCAGCAATTGAGCAGCTGGATAAGCGTAAGCTAGAAGCGGCTTATGATTTAGGAGCAACACCAATAAAGGCATTTTGGAATATAACAGTGCCGATGACAATGTCAGGAATTGCGACTGGTTCTATTTTAGTATTCGTTTCTTCTATCGGAATGTTTGTTGTATCAGACGTGATGGGCGGATCGAAAGTAGCATTAATCGGAAACGTTATTCAAAACCAATTCTTAGGTGCACGTGACTGGCCGTTTGGATCTGCGTTATCGATTATCGTTGTTCTATTCTCTGTTCTGTTAATTTACTTATATTATCGTGCAACGAAAGTATATAAATATAATGAGAACGGAGGGGAATAGGCAAAGATGAAGAAGTTTTTAGTTTCTTATTCTTGGTTAATTTTGTTATTCTTGTATTTTCCAATGATGGTTTTAATGGTCTATTCTTTCAACGACTCTCGCATTAATGCGGAGTGGGAAGGTTTTACATTCCATTGGTATACAGATTTATTTCAAAAACAAGATGTTATTGATGCATTTGTAAATAGTATTACGATTGCAGTTATAACAACGATTGTGACAACGGTACTTGGTGTATTCTTTGCGATTGCTTTACATCGTTATAAATATCGTTTCGAAGGGGCTATTAATGGCCTTGTATATTTACCAATTTTAATTCCTGATATTTTAATGGGATTATCTTTACTAATTCTTTTCAGTCAGCTAGGAATGGAACTTGGACAAACAACGATTATTATTGCACATATTACATTTAGTATTTCGTTTGTTGTTGTTATTTTAGCTGCGCGTCTTTCAAGTATGGGACGTGACTTAGAAGAAGCTGCAAATGATTTAGGAGCAACGCCTTGGCAAACGTTTCGTTTTGTAACGTTCCCAGCAATTGCACCGGGAGTTATTTCAGCAGCATTATTAACATTCACATTATCAATTGATGATTTTGTAATTAGTTTCTTCGTATCAGGACCAGGATCAACAACATTGCCATTATACATTTACAGTATGGTTAAGCGCGGAGTATCACCAGAAATTAATGCTCTTTCTACAATTTTAATTGTTGCTATCGTAGGATTAATGGTTCTATCTGAAATCTTCCGTAACAAAGGTGCAGATGGTGAAGAAAACTCTGGAGGACACCTTCCTTTATAATACGAACGATATAGAAAGTATGAGGAGGTAATAAACCGATGAAATTAATGAAAAGAATAGCTGGCGCAGCAATTAGCTTTAGCCTTGTTGCTGGTGTACTTGCTGGTTGTGGTGAAAAGAAAGAAGAATTAAATATTTATAGCTGGGCTGACAATTTTGATGAGCAAGTGCTAAGAGATTTTGAAAAGAAATATAATGTGAAAATTAACTATGATAAGTACGCAAGTAACGAAGAAATGCTTGCGAAATTACAAGCTGGTGGCGCAAAGTATGATTTAATTCAGCCATCTGATTACATGGTTAAAACAATGGCAAAAATGGATTTATTAGCGCCATTAGATAAAAAGAATATCCCAAATATCGAGAACATGGTTTCTAATTTCAAAACACCTGCGTTTGATCCAGAGAATAAATATTCTTTAGTATACACTTGGGGTGTAACAGGGATTGCATACAATAAAAAGTATGTGAAAGAAGCACCTACGAGCTGGGCTGACTTATGGAATGAGAAATATAAAGGACATGTAACGTTACTAAACGATTCTCGTGAAGTATTAGGAGTGGGTCTTAAGAAGCACGGGTTCTCAAACAGCACGAAAGAAGATGCGGAGTTAAAGACAGCAGCAGATGATTTAAAGAAACTGCTTCCAAACTTATTAGCATTTGATACAGATAACATTAAACAAAAATTCATTACAGAAGATGCTTGGATCGGAACAGTTTGGTCTGGAGATGCAGCATTTATCGCAAAAGATAATAAAGATGTAGAATACGTTGTACCAAAAGAAGGTGGCACAATTTGGGCTGATACGTTAGCAATTCCAAAAGGTGCAAAACATAAAGAGCTTGCTGAGAAGTTTATGAACTACTTACTTGATGAAAAAGTAAGTGTGAAAAACTACGAGTCAATTGGTTACAGTAATCCAAATGAAAAAGCTCATCCTCTTCATAGTAAAGAATACCGTGATAATCACATGATTTTCTTAACGAAACAAGAGTTAGATCGTACAGAATGGCTTGTTGATGTAGACGATAAGTTAAAAGACTATGATCGTTACTGGACAGAGCTAAAAACAAAAGGTAAATAAGTAAGAAAATGCGGTTTCTAAAGTAGAAATCGCATTTTTTCATAGTAGGAGGAAATCGTTTGAAGAAGAAGTTACATCAGTATGAGGTAATGTGTATCGGTTTATTATTTGCTGTATTTAGTATTGTTGCTTGGCGCGTACATGCAGGTGGCGTTACAGTGATGGATACATATGTCCGCGGATTAGTAAAAGGGCTACAAACGGAAAGTTCCCTTACATTTTTCTCGTACTTTACAAAATTGGGATCAGCAATTGGGATAGTCGCTACGCTCGTGATAAGTTTGCTTGTTTTTTGGAAGAAGCGTTATTATGCTGCGATGATTGTGTATCCAATGGGAATTTTAATAACACATCTTGTGAATAAAGGGATAAAAGAGATTGTAAAGAGAGAACGTCCGTCATTAAATGAAGCGCTAGATGCACTTGGATATAGTTTTCCTAGTGGACATGCAATGCTATCGATTATGACATTTGGATTTCTTGCTTATATCATTGCGGCTAATTTGAAAAGCGTAGCTGGGAAATGTGTCATAACGATTTTGATGGGGATAGTAATCTTATCGATTGGATTAAGTAGAATCATTTTAAATGTACATTACCCAACTGATATTTTAGCTGGTTATTGCGTAGGTGGTATTTTGTTAATTATCGCGATTTACTACCATCGTTTACTTACTGAGAGATTGGGACTTAATAAAGAGAGATAGAAAAAACGCCTGGAAAAACTATCATTATAGTGTTCCTAGGCGTTTTTTGTTTGTATAAAGATATGATACAGTATAAGTGACAATTGAATTATTTAAAGTAGGTGAAAATGTGTGAAGACAAATGTTCATAAAGTTGATAAGTGGGGGAAGTTAGGAGCTTTTTTGTATCAATTTCGTTATACAGTAATTGTAGCGTTACTGTTGCTTGCAATCGCACTTGGGATTTTTGCTCCAAAGCTACCGGGAGTATTAGGTGGTGACGGTTTCCAAACGGAAGGAGACTATCAAAAAACAAAAGAAATTTTAGATAAAGATTTTAAGAAATCTCAAGATACGCTGCTACTCGTTTTTGAGAAAAATAAAGATGCTTCACATGAGGAATTTAAAAAGCGAATAGATGAAATTGTAAAGAATGTTCAAGAGAAAGAGAACTATGAATCTTTCCATCACCCAATGCAAAATAAAGAAATGTTACAAGATGATATCGGTTATGCGACAATTTTATTTTCCGGGAAAACAAATAAAGAAAGAATGGAAAAGACTTTACAATTTGCTGATGAGATTGAGAAAGAAAGTAATGCAGCATTAAAAGTAACACCTACAGGATTTCCAAAAATTAATCAAGAGATTAATGAAAGAACGCAAAATGATTTAAAAGTAGCAGAAATGATTGGATTACCAATTGCGTTTCTTGTATTACTATTTTCGTTTGGTAGCCTTTTGGCATCAATTTTACCGATTTTGAATGGGGCGCTTAGTGTTATTAGCACGATGGGTATATTGTATTTCATCGGTGTGGATAAAGAGCTATCTATTTTCGTGTTAAACGTTGCACCGATGATTGGACTTGCACTATCTATTGATTTTGCGCTATTATTTGTGAACCGTTTTCGAGAGGAAGTTGCTAAACGAACGGTAAAAGAAGCGATAGCAATTACATATCAGACGGCAGGACGTGCAATTGTATTTTCAGGATTATGCGTATTTGTTGGGTTATCCGGTTTGTTTTTCTTTAAGATAGATTATATTCAATCTGTCGCAATTAGCGGAATGATTGTTGTGATTATGAGTATTTTATTCTCACTCACACTTCTTCCAGCGCTATTATCGTTAATAGGTAAAAGAATATTAAAAAAGAATCAAGTAGCACATACGCCGGCAAAAGCATGGCGTAAATTTGCACAATTTGTGATGAAACATCCAATTGCAATGATTGTTGTTGTTACAACATTTATTGTTATTTGCTTATTACCGTTACGTACAGCTAATTTGCAGTTCCCTAGTGTTGAAGCTTTACCTGAAAAGAGTGATACAAGGATTGCATATGAAAAGTATGAAGAAGCATTTAATAAAACTGTCAAAACACACGCTGATGTTACGTTAGTTGTAGAGACGAAAAAAGATATGAAAGAAAAAGAAAGTCTACAAAAGATAGAAGAAGTCGTTCAAAAGTTAAAAGATGATAAGAAAGTACATGAAGTAAGAAGTTTATACGACGGGTTAATTGGAATGAAAGCAGATCAAGTTGCTGGAATATTGCAGTCGCCAGAAGCTGCAAAACTAACTCCTGTATTTGAAGCATACACGAAAGGGAATAAGACGACGATAGAAGTCTTTTTGAAAACAAAACCACGTACAGAGACTGCAAAACAGTGGGTGCGTGACTTTAAAAAGAACTATAAAGAAACGGATGTTACGTATTATCTAGGCGGAATGACGACGTTTCAACAAGAATTAGAAGATGAAATTAAAGATAAAGTCGTAATTGGTATGTCTGTTATATTTGGATCGACCTTTGTTATATTATTATTTGCATTCCGATCTATACTCATTCCAATTAAGGCAATTATTATGAATATACTTAGTTTAAGTGCAACCATTGGAATTGTTGTTTGGTTATTTGAAGGTGGTCATTTCGGTTTAGAAGCGAGTCCGGTTCTGTTTGTCTTACCAATCTTCATTTTTGGTCTCGTATTTGGGCTTAGTATGGATTATGAAGTATTTCTTATTTCACGTATTCATGAGCTCTATGAAGAAACAGGCGATAATGATCAAGCAACGTTAGAAGGGCTCGTTTCAACAAGTAGAATCATTACATCAGCTGCTTTAATAATGATTGTTGTAACTGGTGCATTCGCATTTACTGATATTTTACCAGTAAAGCAGATGGGGCTTGGCGTTGCATTAGCAATATTTCTTGATGCAACAATTATTCGTCTTATGCTCGTTCCAAGCTTAATGAAGTTATTTGGAGACTGGAATTGGTGGTTACCATTTCGAAAAAAACGAGAAAAATCATCGTAAAAAATGCTCATCATATTGATGAGCATTTTTTTATGAATAGCAAGGCCTACATTTTGCAAATAGTATGTGATAAGAACATTACATACAAGTAGGTGAAGGCAATGTTTCGTTATTTTAAGTTTAAGTTAAATGATACAGTACAGTTTGCAGAAAACGATGGGCATATGTATCGCATTGTCGGTTATCGGTTAGAAAAGGGATTTTATCCAAAAGATGAATGGACTCATATCATTTATGAACTACTTAGAGAATTTGACGGGTATACGATGGATGCAGAGGAGGAAGAACTTGTAAAGGTCGTTCAAGTAGAGGATGAGTATTACAAAATACAAGAAGTATCAGGTTATCGTTATCCAGTAAAAATGAAACAAAAACAACAAGTGATGAAAATAGAAAGGATGGACGATTTATTAGATGCTTACAATGACTATAAAAGGTTGGCGGATTTCTTTAAAGATTTATCGTATGAACAAAAAGCTGAAGAAGTATTGTTAGAAATGAAAAGGCTTAGAGCTTGAGGGGCAGTCTATTATAAGACTGTCCTCTATTTTTGACGGTGCATCAAAGTGTGTTTTCCGTTACAATGAGAGAATCAATAGAAATAAGGTGATAAACAGTATGGAAACAAAGAAAAAGGGCGAATGGTGTGAAATTACCGTTCCAGCTAAATGGAATGGTATAAGTATTGAATCCGTATTAAAAGTAGAATGGGAAATACCGAAAAAGCTATTGCATCAGCTTCGTATGGAAAAAGGTGTTACGGTTAACGGGGAACAAAGAAGATGGAATGAGCTTTTAAAAGAGAACGATAAGTTACAAGTTCATATGTTTGCGGGGGAAGAGTACGGTGTAGATCCAGAATATGGTGAATTACATGTAGTATACGAAGATGATCACGTACTCATCGTAAATAAACCAGAGAAAATGGACACACATCCTGCTGAAAAAGGTGGAACCGGGACGCTTGCAAATCTTGTTGCTTTTCATTTTCAAATGCAAGGTTTAGAGACGAAGGTGCGTCATATTCATCGTTTAGATAAAGATACGACAGGTGGTGTCGTATTTGCTAAGCATAGAATTGCTGGTGCAATTATGGATCGTTTATTAATGGAACGAAAAATTAAAAGGACGTACGCAGCGCTCGTTGAAGGGAAAGTAAAGAAGAAACAAGGAACGATTGATGCTGCTATCGGAAGGGATCGCCATCATGCTACAAGGCGTCGTATTTCTCCAAAAGGTGACCAAGCTATCACATATTATAAAGTAGAAAAGTATTTTAAGAAGCAAAACACGACTTTCGTAACGTTACAATTAGAAACGGGTAGAACGCATCAAATTCGTGTTCATATGAGCCATAATGGTAATCCACTAGTTGGGGATGTATTATATGGTGGACAAACAAAATATATGTCCAGTCAAGCATTGCATGCGATGAAGATAAATTTCTTGCATCCAATTACGAAAGAAGCGATTGAAGTTGATGTGCCGTTTCCTACAAAGTTAGATAATAAAATAAGAGAATTTCAAAAAGAAAATGCGTAAAGTATAAGTTTTAATTTGAAAAAAGTAGATTTTTGCAGGGATTTCTCTAAAAGGAGCGAAGCCGTTAAGAGAAAAGAGAGGTGAGAATCACTTGATCAAATATAAGTATGTACTTGGAATATTTTTCGCTTGTCTTTTAGTTACTCTATGTCTCTATCCCTATTTACCAACTCGTATGGCAGTACATTGGAATGTAAATGGTGAGCCAAACGAGTTTATGAGTAAACAAGTTGTTGTAGCATTTATTCCTTGTTTTATTATTTTTTCATATGGATTTTTGTATATTATTTCACATAATATATTTAAGTTTAATGAAAGAGAGCATGGTATTATAGACGGATTTATAAAGAAAATTACGTTATTTATGTTGTTTATTCATATGCTTATCCTCTTTATTAATTTTGGGGATTTGATATTCTTTCAAACAGGATTAACGATTGGGATTAGTATGTTTCTTTTTATGCTGAGTAAAGAATTTAAGAAAATAAAAGGCAAAGAAAAAGACCCAATTAAATTACAAAAAATTCGTTTAGTAAGTAGACGGATTTTTCAAGTGATGGCATGTGGCATATTGTTTTCATTGTTTTTGAACTTAGAGTGGGGATTTTATGTATTGCTTAGTATAATAAGCTGTGGATCTATGCTATTTATGTTATATATTTTCTATTCATACATAATAGAAAGTTATGAAACTTAAAAAAGAGTCTTCTCATTATGAGAAGACTCTTTTAATCTATTTACTTTGTAATAAATTGTTGTGTCCAGTAGTTGCCGCTTTCTACATAACCAACACCGATGTGAGTGAAGCCGTTATTTAAGATGTTTGCACGGTGTCCAGCGCTGTTCATCCAAGCTTGTACCACTTCTTCAGGTGTACGTTGGCCTTGAGCGATGTTTTCACCTGCAGATGTATAAGAAATACCAAATTTCTTCATCATATCAAACGGAGATCCGTATGTAGGGCTGTTATGATCAAAGTAGTTGTTTTTTTGCATGTCTTCAGACTTAATACGTGCTACTTTGCTTAATTCAGTATCGATTTTTAGTGCTGGTAAACCTTGTTTTGCACGCTCAGCGTTTGTTAATTCAACAACACGTTGTTCGAACTCGCTTAAAGATTTTGCTTCTTCAGCAGGCTTTTGCTCAGCAGGTTTTTGCGTATTGTTGTTTTCAGCAGGCTTTTGAGCTTCTGGTTTTTGAACTTCTTCAGCAGGCTTTTGCTCGGCAGGTTTTTGCTCAGCAGGCTTTTGAGTTTCTGGCTTAGCTGTTGGTTGCTCAGTTACAACATTTTCAGTAGGTTGTTGACCAGGAATGAAGCAGTTTGGTTGGAAGTTTCCTTGTTGCCATTGTGCTAATGATTCAACTCCCATAGATTGTAAGAATGCTTGTAGTTCTTGTTGGCTCATTTGCTTCATCATCACTTTTGAATGCTGAATATTTTGAACCTTTATGTTAGATGGTTGTACTGTTGCAGCTTGTGCATCTAGAGAAGATACTCCTAAAGTAAGAGCTGTTGCAGCAGCTACAGATAATAAAACACGCTTTTTCATGATGTGTGTCCCCCTATATAAAGTTTTAATTTGTTTTCACACGATTTGTTTTTGACAGCCTGTCTGACTGACAAATTCATCGTAGCATACAATTTGCAAGAAAAAAGATGGAAAAAAATTCATAGACTTTAAAATTACCTAATTTATCCTAAGAGAAGAAGGGAGCAAAAATAAGAGAAATATAGAGTATAAAAGGAATTTATAGTGTTTTTATACTTGGTTTTAAGAGGGGGTTTTTGGATAAAGTTACCTAAATAGAAAATGAAGAATCCTATTGTATCAATGGTTTGAGCGATTTTTTGAGGAATATAATGGATTGATTTTTACAAAACTGTAATGTTTCTGTTGTTCTTTTTTATAATAAAGTAACATATTTTTAATGTTGTAGCAGACAAAAAAGCGGCTATCTCTTTACATAGACGAAGGAGATAGCCGTTTTCCTATTATTACGTATGTTACGAGTTATTACGAGTTAGTTTCAATTGCTTCTAATAATAAATCCACAATGTGAATTCCTCTCATTTTATGAGAAAGCCCTTCTCGCTCAATGCCCAATTTCATTTGTAATAAACAACCTGGATTTGCAGTAACAATGGTTGCTGCGTCTGTTTCATGCACACGGTCCATTTTGTAATCTAGAAATTCCATTGATAACTCTGAATGAACAATATTGTAAATACCAGCAGAGCCACAGCAGCGGTCGGCATCTTTCATTTCTCGATATGTTGCACCTTGGATAGCCTCTAGTAACATACGAGGTTCAGAAGATGTGCGCATAACATTGCGTAAATGACAAGAGTCTTGATACGTAATAACCTGCGGCGTGAGTCGTAAGTCAGTTCGCTTATGGAAGTCTAGTTCTACTAGTATAGCAGTAATATCTTTAATCTTAGAAACAAACTGCTTAGCACGTTCAGCCCAATCCGGATCATCCTTTAAAAGATAATCATAGTCTACGAGGTAAGCTCCGCAACCTCCTGCATTCGTAATAATATAGTCGATGTTTAAATCTTCGAATGCTTTTATATTTCGCTTTGCTAATTCTTTTGCTCCACTCTTTTCACCAGCATGTCCATGCAATGCACCGCAGCAACTTTGTGTTTTCGGAATAACAATATCACAACCAGCTAATTGGAGAAGTTTCATCGTTGCGTTATTTGTTTCTAAAAACATCGTATCCATTAAGCAGCCTGTGAAGAATGCAACTTGTTTTTTCTTTGTACTTTCTGCAGGTAAAAATGAAGGACGATCTTTCATTGCTTTCATTTTAGGGACTTTTGGTAAAACGAGATCCATCGTTGCAAGTGTTTCAGGGAATAACTTCATAATACCTGTTTTATGTGTTAGCGTTTGTAAACCAGAACGTTGATAAAATCCGATTAGTCCGGTTAATGTTCGCATTCGATTTTGATGGGGGAATAATCCTTCAAAAACGACTTTTCGAACAGCTTTCACTGGCATTGAGAATTTTTTATTTTGATTAATAATATCTCGAGCCTCTTCTAATAAATGTCCATAATTTACACCAGATGGACAAACAGGCTCACAAGCACGGCAACCAAGACAAACGTTTAATGTATTTTCAACATCTTCATCTGGTTCGATTAAACCATCAACGACTGCTTTCATTAATGCGATACGTCCGCGTGGTGAATGTGACTCTTTATATCCGGATTGAATGTAGGTAGGACAAGTAGGTAAACAAAAACCGCATCGCATACAGTTAAGTAGCTCATCTTCACTTAATCGTTCTTTAAATTCTTTTTGAATATTTTCTTTATTTAATGTGGTCATCGCTCAACCACCACTCTTTTTCGAGTGTCTTTCGCGAACATTTTTCCAGGGTTCATAATGTTGTTTGGATCGAAAGCTTGCTTTATTCCTTGCATAGCTGCAATACCTTCTTTACCTAATTTCATTTCTAAATATGGAGCTTTCATTGCACCAACACCATGTTCACCAGTAATTGTGCCACCAAGTTCAATTGCTTTCGCAAATATTTCAGCAAAAGCTTGTTCAGCTCGGTGCATTTCTTCTGCATTACGAGCATCTGTCATACAAGTTGGATGTAAGTTACCATCACCAGCGTGTCCAAACGTACAAATAGGAATATTATATTTTTTTGCAATGGCATTAATTGCTTCAACCATTGGAGCGATTTGTGAACGTGGTACAGTCGCATCTTCTAATATTGTAGTAGGTTTTAATCGTGCGAGCGCTGATAGAGCACTACGGCGAGCAGTACGAAGCGCATCTGCTTCTGTTTCATCTTTTGCAATGCGAACATCAACTGCATTCATAGAGCGGCAAACGTTAGCCGTGTTTTCAATATCTCGATTGACTACTTCGGGCGGGCCGTCTTGTTCGATTAATAAAATTGCTTTTACGTCAGTTGGTAAACCGATTTGCGCAAACTCTTCTACTACTTCAATTGTCGGTTGGTCTAAGAACTCCAGTGTTGCTGGAATGATTTTATTTGCAATAATAGAAGAAACAGCACGTGCAGCTTCATTAATATCTTCATATAGTGCAAGCATTGTTTTCTTTGTTTCAGGTATAGGAACAAGTTTTAATATAGCTTCTGTTACCACACCAAGTGTTCCTTCAGAACCGATAAATAAACGAGTTAAATCGTAACCTGCTACATCTTTTGCTAATTTACCGCCAGTGCGAATAATATCACCATTTGGTAAGACAAGTTCAAGCCCCATTACATAATCACGTGTTACGCCATATTTCAAACCGCGTAATCCACCTGAGTTTTCATTAATATTGCCGCCGATTGTAGAAATTTTCATCGAGCTTGGATCTGGTGGATAAAATAAACCTTTTTCTTCTACCGCTTTAATAATATCAAGTGTAATGACACCAGCTTGTACAGTAATTGTTAAGTTTTCTTCATCAATTTCTAAAATATTGTTCATATGGCGGAAAATAAGGACGATACCGCCTTCAAGTGGACATGTACCTGCGCAAAGGTTTGTTCCAGACCCGCGCACATATACAGGAATTTTGTGAGTGTTACATATTTTTAACACTTCAGCTACTTCATTTGTATTACGAGGAGCAATGACTGCATCAGGCATTGCTTGGAAGTTTGGAGTGGCATCATAACTATAAGTTAAACGACCCATATTGGATGTATCTACATTATCTTCGCCAACAATAGATACGAATGAATGAATAATTTGCTTTTCTAACATTGGAAATCCCCCTCAAACTGTTAACGTTTTTAGTTATAATAAACAACGTGGTAACAGTGCTTTCATTATAATGATAAAAAAGTCGAGGGATTCTTTCTATGTGTAATCATCTGAAGATTAATCTGTTTTATCCTTCTTTTTTGTATGATTATCTAATAGGAGGAGTGCGAAGTATAAAACGTTTAAGTCTTTGAATTGCTTTGGATCAAGTCCTGTATGTTCTTCAATCTTTTTTAGCCTGTAATGTAATGTGTTAATGTGTATATGTAATTGTTTAGCCGTCTGTTTATAAGATTGGTTATAATCGATAAACAAGCGTAAAGTGTGCATAAGCTCAGGAAATGATAGTAAGTTCTCGATGGTACGCTCTAGAAATTGTTCGCACGTTTCGGCAGAAATATCTTGTAAACACATTTCTAAACGTAAATCTTCATTAAATACAATTTTTTTCGTTTCCAATGATACAGAAAGAGCACGTAATGCTTGTTCGTAACATATGTTCATATTGTTTGGGGTAACTGTTTGTCCAATCCCAATATATAAAGGAATCGAAAATAAAGTTTCGCAGTCTTGTTTTAACCGTTTTAAAAATTGATAAGTTTGCTCTTTGGAGCTCATCGCTGTAAATAAAATAAAACGATCATTTCCCCAGCGAACAAATAGATGCTCTTTTGTTAAAATATTACGTACATGTTGCCATATTTTACGCTGGAGCATCGTGTCATTTTTGCCAATAGAAAACAAAATAAGTTGTTTCTTCTTATATAAATCAATGCCAAGTGTTTTGGCGCGATCGAGAAAACTCGGGGACCACTCTGCATTTTGAAGCCAATCAAAGACGAAAGCTTCATAGGAGCGGTGCTCAAGTTCTAGTTGCTCTAAAAAGTAGTTTTCATGAATTAATAATTCGGTCATCTTACGCAATATTTCTCCGTAGCGTGAAATATTTTCAGGTTCTCCTGTAATTCCAATGACACCAATTACTTCATCATGAAATAATAAAGGAAGATTCATCCCAGCCTTTACACCTTGCAATCGCCTTTCATCTTCTTTTGTAATGATGACGGTTTTCTTTTGTTTGGCGCAGCGGAGTGCACCTTCATGAAATTGACCAATTCTTTCTGTATCTGTACTTGCGATAATAATGCCTTCTATATTAATGATAATAATATTTTCTGTAATTAGTCTGCGTACTTCTCGTACAATTTTATTCGCTAAATCAGGAAATAGCATAATTGACACACCTCAAATTCTATTTGTTGTACATTATATATGTAAATGCAGTAAGAAAGGAAAATTTCACAATTTCCACACATTTATTTGTTATTTTACAATTATAACGAAATCATCCGAAGATGGAGGGAATCTTTTGAGAAAGTATGTTTTTCTTCTCTGTTTTTTATTTCTATTAGTAGGGTGTCAAGGAAGTTCATATACACCAATTGCTAAAGATAAAAATGTTATTATAACAACGAATATAAAAGAAGGCAGTATTAGTTTTATTGATAAAAAAGATAAAAAGTTAATCACGACATGGGAACTAAATGAGCCAATGGCCGGAATCACACTGCTTCCAAACGGTGAGGAAATACTTGTATACGGTAAGCAATTAGAATATATGTATGTATATTCACTAGCGGAAGGAAGGCAAGTAGGAAAATATAAAACTGGAAAGGGCATTGTAAATGTGGTCGTATCAGAAGATAAAAAACAATTATTTGCTGCCGATCAAAATGTTCAAAAGGTAAGGTTCTTTACGATAAATGGGAAAGAGACAGGAAATGTTTCAACAGGCAAAGGACCTATAACGATGGTAGAGTATCATAATCGGTTATCTGTATTAAACTTTTATGATACGAAACTAACGACAATTGATACGAAGAAAAAAGAGGTTGTTCAATCCTTTATGATTCCACCAGCATCAACAGGAGCAACGATTAGTCCTGATGGGAAAGAAATATGGATTGGCGGACATGGTGATGGAAATCAAGTAAATGAGAAAGTGTTAGTGTATTCTTTGCAGGATGGAGAAATGGTACGTTCTTTACATGCTCCATTTATGCCTGTGAATATAACGAAGGATAGTAAGTACGTATATGCATTAAGTCATGGGTCGAATACACTTAGAAAGTTTGATATTAGCACATATAAAGAAATAGCTTCTGTAGAAGTAGGATCGAATCCATTTGCATTTTTGGAGAGCGGAGCAGAAGGATATGTAGCAAGTTATGATAGTGATGAAGTGTGCGTTATGGATATGAAGAATTTAAAAATAAAACAAACAATTAAAGTCGGAAAAGGACCGTTTCAACTCATAGAGAGGGAAGGGAAGGACAATGAATAAATATAGAGTGCTAGTTGTAGATGATGAAAGTGATATGAGGCAGCTTGTTGGAATGTATTTGGATAACTTCGGATATGAGTGGGGAGAAGCTGAAAATGGAAAAGAGGCTCTTAAAAAAATAGAAACGGATCATTATGATTTCGTTGTATTAGATATTATGATGCCAGAAATGGATGGCCTTTCAGTTTGTAAAGAAATTAGAAAAACGTCAGATGTGCCGATTATATTTTTAACCGCAAAAGGTGAAGAGTGGAATAGGGTGAACGGCTTACGTATGGGAGCAGATGATTATATTGTAAAACCGTTTAGTCCTGGTGAATTGGTTGCCCGTATGGAAGCTGTGTTAAGAAGATATACAAAGCAAGAACAGCAAGAAGAGATTCAATTCGGACCAATTCTTATCAATGAAAAAAGTAGACGAATCGAGGCGGATGGTGAGTCGATTTCTCTTACTGTAAAAGAGTTTGATTTACTATATTTTCTTTGCCAGCATACAGGACAAGTATTTAGCCGGGAGCAATTACTTGAAAAGGTATGGGGATATGATTATGCCGGAAGTACAAGAACAGTAGATACGCACGTGAAAACGATGCGCTTGAAGCTTGGAGAAAGTGGAAACTACATTCAAACTGTTTGGGGTGTAGGCTATAAATTCGAGGTGTAACGTATGTTTACGATGGTACAAAAACTTTGGCTTACAGTAGTATGTGCAGTATGTGTAACAGTGTCCTTTCTTTATTTCGTATCTTTATACTCGTATGAAAAACTATACGTTGATAATTTAAAAGGCTCATTAGTAATGGAAGGAAAAAATCTCGCTGCTCAATATGATAAGCACGAAGGAATATCAACTTTTGAAGAGAAAGTAAGGTCGTTTGATCAAATATCTAGTTCAGACGTTATTTTCGTGTCTAATCCGCGTGATTTAAGCGCATGTTTGCCTTTTGATGTGCATCATCATTCTCTTATAAGTGAAGGAGATAGGCAAACATTATTAGATGGGAAAACTGTGACAAAAATAGGATATGAAGAACATTTTGACCGTAATATTATGGGGGTTGTCATCCCTGTATTGGAAAATAAAAAATTAGTCGGAATTGTCTATTCGTATATTCCTTTAAAAAGTATAAAAGACTTAATTTATGATATGGGTCTTATTTTAGCACCATTAGCAATTGCTATGATTTTAATTACTATATGGGTTGGAAGAAAAATTATAATTGCAATTACGAAGCCACTTTCGCAAATGGAACGGGTTGCAAATCATTTGGCTACGGGAGATTTCTCGGAGCGGATTACAGTTTCTTCAGAGGATGAGATTGGACGACTAGGAAAAGCATTTAATAAAATGGCCAATTCATTAGAAACAGAAGATGTAAAGCGTAAGGAATTTTTAGCAAATGTTTCGCATGAACTTAGAACACCACTTAGTTATATAAAAGGGTATAGCGAGGCTATTTTAGATGGCGTTGCTAAGGGACCGCAGCAGGAAAAAGTAACGCAGCTAATTCATAAAGAAGCAGGTCGTATGCAGCGTCTCGTTCATGACTTGTTAGACTTAGCACAATTAGAAGGTGAGCACTTTCCGTTAAAGAAGCAACCTATCGTTTTTTCACAGCTGATTGAAGACGTATTAGATACGTATGAGATTAAGTTTATAGAAAAGGAACTTCATATTTCAACCAATTTAAATCCAGAGATCATTGTCATGATTGATGAGGATCGTATGCAACAAGTGCTTCATAATGTGTTAGATAATGCGATACGGTATACAAATCAAAACGGAAATATCGTTATAACTTTAGAGCAAATCGATGATTACTGTGAATTGAAAATAAAAGATACAGGAATTGGCATTGATATAGAGCATTTGGAGAATCTTGGGGAACGCTTTTACCGAGTTGATAAAGCGAGAAGTCGTCAACACGGTGGAACAGGTTTAGGCCTTGCTATTGTGAAACAAATTGTTCATATACATGGTGGACAGTGGAAAATTGAAAGTGAAAAAGATAAGGGAACAACGGTTATTATTAAACTGAATGTACAGGATGAGGGGAGCATGTTCTAATTTTTAGGACATGTTCTTTATATTGAAGAAAATATTTATCCCGCTATTTGCCGGACAGTAAGACCCTCACCTCAAAATTCAACGGAAGCAAAGAAGTTAGGTGGAGGCCCTGCTGCCCGTAAAAGCCCGATTGGTGAGGGCTAATAATCAGTGGGGGATGAACAAGACCCCTACTGATTAAAGTTTCACTTTATACGTAAAAATATAAATTAATATGTAATAAATATCAAAAATTTGACTATTTTATGAACAAAACATTTGTACTTCTTATCAATTCGGTCTAAAATAGTTATGATGCAAAGTTCTTATAAATCGTTTCAATTGTTGTTTGGAAGATACTGAGGTGATTTAACTGGAGTACAAATCTATTAAACCGAAAAAAATTTACGAAGAAGTATCTGAAGCTATTTTAACAATGATTAAAAATGGTACGTTAAAACCTGGTGACAAACTACTCCCTGTGCATCAATTAGCTGAGCAGTTTCAAGTTGGCAGATCTGCTGTTCGTGAAGCGCTAAGTGCGCTAAGAGCGATGGGCTTAATTGAGATGAAACAAGGAGAAGGTACATATGTGAAGAACTTCGATTCTTCTTCATTAACGAAATCATTAAACAATAGATTATTAATGAAGAAAGAAGATATTTTGAATTTATTAGAAGTACGAAAGGTGCTTGAAGTGGGGGCAGTTCGAGTAGCGGCGGTAAAACGTACGGAAGATAATTTACAAAATATGAAACATTGGTTAGATGAAATGGCAAAGAGCATTGGAGATGAAAAGGCTGGCGAAAAAGCCGATTTTCAATTTCATATGGGAATTGCAGAGTCTTCGCATAATAACATTTTGCTTGAACTCATGAATCATGTTTCAGAGATGATTGCTGAAACGATTGGTGAATCAAGACGCATTATTTTATATGGTGAACAAACGACATCAGAACGACTTATAGAAGAGCATCAAGTTATATATGATGCGGTGTTAAAACAAGATGTAGAATTAGCGCAGCAAGCAATGCTAGATCATTTAACAAATGTAGAACATATTGTCACAGGTAAAAACGATATAAATTCGTAATTTAATCTTTTAAAAATTTAATTTTCTGATAAAATAGAGAAAGATTAAGTAAGCGTTTTCTTTAGAAGAGGGAGAGGATAGGCCATGGTTGAGCCTATTTCTTCTCTACTCAGTCATCTGATGACCATATGTTTGTTGGTGAAGTTGTAAAAAGGGGGAGTAATAGTTATGAAAGTTACTTTATTTGTTACTTGTTTAGTCGATATGTTTGAAACAAATGTCGGCAAAGCAACAGTTGAAGTGTTGGAGCGTTTAGGTTGTGAAATTGAATTTCCAGAAGCACAAGTTTGTTGTGGTCAGCCTGCTTATAATAGTGGCCATGTAGAAGCAGCAAAAGAAGCGATGAAACATATGATTGAAACTTTCGAAGATGCAGAATATATTGTTACGCCATCTGGTTCGTGTGCGACAATGTTTCATGAGTATCCGCATGTTTTCAAAGATGATCCAAAGTGGGCTAAACGTGCACAAAAAGTTGCTGATAAAACTTATGAATTTACACAGTTTATTGTAGATGTTTTAAAAGTTACAGATGTTGGTGCAAGTTTACCAGGGATAGCTACTATTCATAAATCATGTCATATGACACGTATGCTTGGGATAAAAGAAGCACCAGGAATTTTATTATCAAATGTAAAAGAATTAACTGTGAGAGATTTGCCAAACGTGCAAAATTGTTGCGGGTTTGGGGGAACGTTTTCAGTTAAGATGACTCCAATTTCTGAGCAAATGGTAGACGAAAAAGTAGATAGTGTAATGGAAACAGGTGCAGATTATTTAATCGGTGCAGATTGTGGGTGTTTGTTAAACATTGGCGGACGTATTGAGCGTTTAGGAAAAGAAGTAAAAGTAATGCATATTGCTGAGGTACTGAATAGTCGCTCATGAAGGGGGAACATAAGCTATGTCTATGAAAATCAGTGAGAAAAAATTTAATGATCGCGTTGGTGATGGAATTCAAGATGCGTTTATGCGCGGAGCAGTTTCTTCTGCACAAACGCGTTTATATACGAATCGCTTAAAAGCCGCAGATGAATTAGGAAACTGGGAAGAGTGGCGAGAACTAGGTGAACAAATTCGTCAACATACATTAGAAAATCTTGATTATTATTTAATGCAGTTAAGTGAAAATGTATCAAAAAGAGGCGGACACGTGTACTTTGCGAAGACGAAAGAGGAAGCAGCAAAGTATATTCAAGACGTTGCCAAAAAGAAACAAGCGAAAAAAGTAGTAAAATCAAAGTCGATGGTAACAGAAGAAATCAGTATGAACCATGCGCTTGAAGAGATTGGCTGTGAAGTGTTAGAGAGTGACTTAGGAGAGTATATCTTACAAGTAGATAACGATCCACCTTCACATATTATTGCACCTGCACTTCATAAAAATAGAACGCAAATTCGCGATGTATTTAAAGAAAAACTAGGATATGAAAATTCTGATGACCCGTATGAAATGACAAAGTTTGTTCGTAAACAACTTCGTGAGAAATTTATGGATGCAGAAATTGGTGTAACTGGGTGTAACTTTGCTGTTGCAAATACTGGCTCTCTTTGTTTAGTAACGAATGAAGGTAATGCAGATCTTGTTATGTCAATTCCGAAAACACAAATTGCGGTAATGGGTATGGAACGTATGGTTCCGACAATGGAAGAATTAGATGTTTTAGTTGGTTTACTATGTCGTAGTGCAGTAGGCCAAAAATTAACAAGTTATGTTACAGTAGCAGGACCAATTCAAGAAGAGGAAGTTGATGGACCTGAAGAATTCCATTTAGTTGTTGTTGATAATGGTCGCTCTCAAATTCTTGGATCTGAATTCCGTTCAGTATTACAATGTATTCGTTGCGCTGCTTGTGTTAACGTATGTCCTGTATATCGTCACGTTGGTGGACATTCATATGGATCGATTTACTCAGGGCCAATCGGTGCGGTATTAACACCGCTTCTAGGTGGATATGATGATTACAAAGAGCTTCCTTATGCATCTAGTTTATGCGGAGCATGTACAGAAGCTTGTCCAGTAAAAATTCCATTGCATGATTTATTATTAAAACATCGTCAAGTCATCGTTGAGCAAGAAGGTCGTGCACCACTTGCAGAAAAACTAGCGATGAAAATGTTTAGTATGGGTGCTTCTTCAGCTGCTTTATATAAAATGGGTTCAAAAATGGCACCAGCGGCAATGAGTCCATTTACATCTGGTAATCGTGTATCAAAAGGTGTTGGACCACTTAAAAACTGGACGGATATTCGTGAATTTCCAGCTCCAAGTAAAGAACGATTCCGTGATTGGTATAAAGATCATAAGAAAGGCGGGGATAAATAATGACAGGATTAATTCAAAACCGTGATGCCTTTCTAGATAACATTGCAAAAGAACTTGGACGCGCGCGTAAAACAGAAGGTGTAGAGCGTCCAGTATGGAAAAGTAATGTGAATATAGAAACGTTAAAAGATTATTCACAAGAAGAATTACTAGAAGTGTTTAAAAAGCAATGTACAAACATTCATACAAATGTAGTAGAAACGACAAATGACCGTTTAGGTGAAGACCTTCAAAAAGTAATCATGGAAAACGGCGGGGGACCTATTTTATTATCAGCAGATGAGCGTTTTGATGCATATGGTTTAACATCTTTATTTAAAGAAGAACTTCCAAAGCGAGACATTGAAGTAAACGTATGGGATCCAGAGAGAAAAGACGAAAATATGCGTTTAGCTGAAAAAGCGAATATTGGTATTGCATTTAGTGATTATACATTAGCTGAATCTGGTACAATTGTTGTACAAAGCCATAAAGGGCAAGGACGTTCTTTACACTTTTTACCGACTGTATATTTTGCTATTATTCCACGTGAAACACTTGTGCCTCGTATTACACAAGCGGTTCAGGATATGAACTCACGTGTAGAAAATGGGGAGACAGCGGCATCTTGTATTAACTTTATTACAGGGCCAAGTAACTCGGCTGATATTGAGATGAATCTTGTTGTCGGAGTACATGGACCATTAAAAGCAGTATATTTCATCGTATAAAAGAGGGGAAAGCAGGCCGGAAAATGGCCTGCTTTTTTAGTAGAATAAAGGATAATATGAAGTAGAAGTTCTCTCCTTTTTTTGCTATGTTTTTTGGGAAAGGAGAGGAAGGGATGTTCACTTATTTATATGCACTGTTAGCAGGGATGGTGTTTGGTTCTTTTTTTATGTTAGTTGCGATGAGGATTCCATTAGGTGCGTCTATCATTACCCCGCGTTCACATTGTTATTATTGCAAATATGTGCTAAGGCCAAAAGAATTAATCCCCATCATTTCATTTTATATACAAAGAGGCTGTTGTACGAATTGTAAGAGAAAAATTCCAATTATGTATGTAGCATTTGAATGTATAACAGGAAGTATATTTCTTCTTACCGTGTATATGATTGGAATAGAACGAGAGCTTATTATCATTTTATCCCTTTTTTCGCTACTTCTTATTATTTCAGTTACAGATTACTTATATATGTTAATTCCTGATTGTATTTTAATTTCGTTTGCCGTTTTACTCATTCTTGAAAGTGTTTTTGTACAATTAGTTACTTGGACAGATAGTATAGTTGGTAGTGGTTTTATATTCATTTTGTTATATTGCATGCAAAAGATATATCCAGAAGGGCTTGGCGGAGGAGATATAAAACTACTTTCGTTACTTGGGTTTATAGTAGGAGTGAAGGGAGTTTTTATCGTTTTATTTTTAGCGTCTTGTTTCAGTCTTTGTTTCTTCGGGATTGGTATCGTATTAAAACGTATAGAAGTACGAAAACCAATTCCATTTGGTCCTTTTATTAGTCTTGCGGCAATATGTTATGTATTGGCCGCATATTCAAATTAGAGAGGGAATAGAAAATGAACGTATATATGGATGATCAAAGAAGTTGCCCGTTCGGGTATGTGCCCGCAACTACAGTAGAATGTGCCTTGCAAATGGTCCGGGATTATGATGTGAATATTCTTTCCCTTGATTTTAATATGGGGTGGGGAGCAAAAAATGGACTGGATTTTGTAGAAGCTTTTTGTACAGAGGGGTTATATGTAAATGAAATTCACCTTCATACGAATGATATCATCGGTATGCACAAGATGAAACAGAGAATGGATAAGGGAAAGGAAGAAGGAGAAATTAATCCTCACCTTGTTGTTAAATACGTGGGAAGCTAAAAACTCCAAAGTAAAACTTTGGAGTTTTTAATGTTTCATATGTGCTTGTAAAGGAATAATCTCTTCTTGTTGAGTTGCTGCGATTTCAGTTTCTTCCTGTTGAACTTCAGGTGTTTTCTTTGTTAAGTAGTGGTATACCATACCGACAAATACTGATCCGCCAATAATGTTACCGATTGTAACAGGAATTAAGTTATGAATAGCACCTGAAAAAGAAATTGTCTCAGGATGCGGTGAAACTAAAGATAAAGCAAAGAGTGACAAGTTTGCAATACTATGTTCGTAACCAGATAAGAAGAATGTGAAAACAAGTAGCATCATGACCATTATTTTTGCTGTGTCGCCTTTAACCTGAGATGGTAAGAAGCAAGCAAGACATACGAGCCAGTTACATAAAATGGCTTTAAAGAATAGCTGCATTGTAGGTGTGTTCATCTTTCCTTCAACGACTTTATTCATTAAGTGACCGTGATCAATTGCTTCAAAAATTCCAGTTGCGTAAAATAGTAAGGCAAAGAATAACGCGCCGGCTAAGTTACCTGCATAACAAGCAACCCAGTTACGAAGTGTATCAGAAATCGTTGTTTCTTTCCTTAAAGTTGCTACAGTAAAGTACATTGTGTTTCCAGTAAACAATTCAGCACCGCCATATATAATAAGTACGAGAGCAATCCCGAAAAACATAGAAGCAGCTAAATAAGTTGCTGGTGAATCTGCAATGTGAAAAAAGTTACCTAATTTAAAACATAGTACAATAATAAAACCGATATAAATACCCGCAAGTGCAGCACGAATGAAATATTGCATTGGGTTTGTATCTAGCATTTTCTTTTTGCTTTTAGCCAGTTTGACAACATAATCTAGTCCTTGTTCTAGCATGAGTAATACGCTCCTTTAGTAAATCTTCTATAAATACTCCTTATATGAATAAAGTACATGGAATTGTTCTCACTTTCAATAAGTTTGTGCAATGTTTCACAAAAAGGACATACATACGTTAAGAAAACGTTTACAAAAGATAGTATAATGGAATTTTTTCTGGACATTGAGAGGAAGAAAGGAAAAAGAAAAAGCGCTGTAATTACAGCGCTTTTTCGTCTAAATTCTTTTCTACTTTTACTTCTACTTCTTTTGAGAAGAACCAACCACCAACTGCGATTCCGACTAATACAATCCAGAATGTAAGCTTCCACGGAGTGGATTCTGGGAATGAATGTGGAATTACATTTAATGCAGGGTGTGCTAATGTATAAACTGCTAGCTTCACACCAACCCAACCTACAATTAAGAATGCTGCAGTTTCAAGTCCTGGTTTACGTTTTAAGATTTGTACGAAAGCAGTTGCTGCAAATCGCATAATGATTAATCCGATAAGTCCACCTACAAAGATAACAACGAATTGCCCAGTATCTAGACTACCAATTGTACCTAATCCTGTTTTTGGTAAAGTCATTGCTAGTGCAACCGCAGCTAAAATTGAATCAACTGCGAAGGCGATATCAGCAACTTCAACTTTAAATACAGTCCACCAAAAGTTCTCTTGTTTTTTCTTTGCTTCTTTTTCTTCTGTTTCTTCATCTGTATTCTTTTTAACATATGTTTTAAATAAGTGATTACCAGCGATAAACATAAGGTAGATGGCACCGATTGCTTGCACTTGCCATACATCGACTAAGAACGAAATCATAAATAACGATCCAAATCGGAAAACAAATGCCCCCGCTAATCCGTAAAATAGTGCTTTCTTTCGTTTTTCTTCTGGTAAATGTTTTACCATAATTGCAAGAACAAGAGCGTTATCAGCCGCTAAAATCCCTTCAAGTGCAATTAGGATGAGTAATACCCAACCATACTCCAATAATAATGATACATCCATGTACATTCTCCTCTCACCTCTATAAGTTCTAAATAAGTGAAGAATTTCCCCACTATTTAGTTTCCCCATACTCCTGCCTATTAACTTTGGAAGAATTTGGAAGTGAATACAAAAAAGACCTCTGCCGTTAATAGGCAAAGGTCTTGCTAGACATATGTAATAAAAATGCCAACAAAGCCGGAAGAACTAAGTTCTACGTAATGACGACTTTGTTTCCAAGAAATATTCTTGGACGCTACTCCCCTTTGGAGATATGTTATTGTATTCTCATTATATGGATAATTTATACGGTTGTCAACCTGTTAAAATATCTTCATTAGGATATTTTATTTTCCGGTTCTTTTTACGAGCAAATGAAAAAGCCAATGTTAAAGGACCCATTTTCCCAAAAAACATCATAAAGATAATAATAGCTTTTCCGATTATAGTTAAGTGAGGTGTTAAGTTCATACTGAGGCCAACAGTCCCAAATGCTGAAAATACTTCGAAAGCACTCATCAATAGAGGAACTCGCTCAGTAATACTCAAAATTAAAATAGCAAAAAAGATAAATGAAATGGAAATAATAGTAATGGTTAATGATTTGACAATGAGAGTATCTTTAATGGATTTTTTAAATACGACAATATCCTCTTGTTCTTGTAAAAATTTAAATACGCCAAAAAATATGATTAAAAATGTTGTTAACTTAATCCCACCACCCGTTGAAGCACTACCAGCACCAATAAACATAAGGAGCATCATTAATAGGAGGGAAGGTTTTGACAATGTAGAAATATCAACAGTATTAAACCCGGCAGTTCGTGTTGAAATTGCTTGAAAATAAGAGGCCATTCCTTCTTCAAATGGGGTAAAACCTCTCATAGAAAGGGAGTTATGGAACTCGAATATAAAAATAAAAAGGGTAGCAATAATGTTGACGATTAGAGTAGAAGTGAGCATAAGTTTTGAATGTAGTGTAAGGTTTTTAAAGTTTTTCTTTCTTTTTATGTCTACAATTACTGTAAAACCAATTCCACCTAAAATGATGAGAGAGGAAATGACGAAATTGACAAGAATGCTATGAGAATGGGACATTAAATTATCGCTCCACACAGAAAAACCAGCATTGTTAAAGGCTGAGATTGAATGGAAAAAACTATAATAGATCCCTTTGGCAACCCCATATTTTGGTACCCATTCAAAAGAAAGAATTAAAGTAGCGATACATTCGACTGTAAAAGAGAATAAAAATAATGCTTTGGCAAGACGGATAACGCCGCCGATATTCGTTTGATTTAATGCTTGTTGCAATAAAATACGGTTTTGAAGACCGATTTTTCTTCCGAGCATAATGGCAATTAAGACCGCAAAGCTCATAATGCCAAGCCCGCCAACTTGTATAAGCGTTAAAATGACACATTGTCCAAATAAAGTAAACACTTTTCCAGTATCCACAACACCAAGCCCAGTAACAGTACAAGCGGAAACGGTTGTAAATAAGGCATCGAGCCATGAAATGGACGTTGTCGTAGCAATTGGCAGTTTTAATAAGCATGTGCCGACAACTGATAATACAATAAAAGATAAAGTAAGAACGCGGGGAGGGCTCATGCTAATATTAATCCGTTTCATGTCACATATTGCTCCTTTCGTTTTGCTTTGATTAGTATGTGAAAAAGCACTGTTATGTATGTTGAAAATAGAAAGAGGCAGATAATATCTGCCTCTAAGCCATATGTTATATTATTATCCACGTAATTGTTGTTGAGCTAAAGCAACAAGACGTTTTGTTACTTCACCGCCAACTGAACCGTTAGAACGAGATGCTGTATTAGAACCTAAGCTTACACCAAATTCTTGTGCAATTTCATATTTAAATTGTTCAAGCGCTTGTTCTGCACCTGGAACTAATAATTTGTTTGTTTTTACCATGTTGATACACATCCTTATGAGTAGTCCAGTTCAGCTAAGTTCTTATCTAAACTGGTAACGTTATTTTATGTGGAAACGACATACTCATACGCGGAAGTAATCGGTGCGATTAGAAGTTCTTGGATAGAAAAAAAGAGTAGCAAATTTGCTACTCTTTTTTCAGTATTGTCGCTGTACCTTCCACGACAATATCATCCGATTGATTATATATGTTTGTTTGCAACGTAATGATTTTTTTATCGTCACGCTTCTTAATAACCTCTGCCACAACGCGAAGTGTATCACCGATTTTGACAGGGGCACGGAATGAAACGTTTTGGGATAAATAAATCGTATTTTTGCCTGGGAGTTTCGTTCCAAGGATGGTAGAAATAAAACTCGAAACGAGCATACCGTGAGCAATACGTTCTTTAAACATTGTCGTTTTTGCAAAAGAATCTAAAATGTGAATAGGATTCACATCTCCAGTCAATTTTGCAAAATTGATAACATCTTCATCTGTAATTGTTTTTGTAAGGGATGCTTGATCACCGACTTGAATCTCATCATAACGAAGCTCCGGAACAGTTTGTGCTTCTTGAAATGGATTCATTTTGTCCTCCTTCTTTTCCATATCGAAAAATGTTAGCCATCTTGATGTAGTAGGAGGAAGAAAGAGTTTTGTTTGTGCTGCAGTTAGCTCCCACATTTTTCTTACTTGATGGAAGTAAATAGATTTTTTGAGTTTTCCTCGAACTTTTTTGCGAGTTCCAACTGTTTTGACTTGAACTCTTCCAAAAAACCCTCTAACTGTTTTTGAGCCTCTTCACGTTGTAATTGTTGTTGCTCAATAAATTGTTTTGTTGTTTCTTCAAATTGACCGCTTGTTTGTGTAAGAATTGACAAAGATGTTTTTGTAGGAGAAACAGTAAGCTGCTGCATATGAGCAGAAAGTTCCTTCCACTTGTCTTGCCACTCGTTAATTTGATCATTTAAGGAGTTACCAGTTAATTGTTTCACGTAATCTGTATATTGGTTATTGAACTGAGCAGTGATTTGTTGTAGTTCTTTTTCTAGTTCATCTACTCCTGATGTTAATTTATGCAAAGCGTCTTGTTGTTGTTTTAATGTTTCTAAAGTAAGTTGCTCTAATTGTTTCCCAGCTGAAGAGAAAAGGGAAAGTGATTGAGACCAGTTTTTCCAAAATGCATCGACTAATTCGTATGGTTTAGTTTCCATTGTTTGACCCCCAAATGTTTTTTTGCATATTGTGAACGCAGATTACTCTGCTGTACCACCAGGTGAAGATGAAGAATCCTTTTCATCCTTTTCTGGAGAAGTAGAAAATGGAAAGAATGCATTGGTGTATAACGTGAAAAACGTTCGCAACATATTTTGATAATGTTCAAAAGAAGTCGCACATGTTGTTAAATATTGCTCTCCATATTCAGTTAAAGAATAAATTCTTTTTGCCGGCCCTCCATCGCTTGTATCCCAAGTAGAAGAAATAAGGTTTTCTTTTTCTAATTTGCGTAGTGTTCTATAAACATTACCTTGGTCAACAGAAGAAAAGCCGATATCCATTAGCATTTGAATAAGTTTGTAACCATGAAGACTCCAGTCTTTTAGACAGAGAAGTAAGAAGGGAACTAAGAAGTTTTTTGGCATGGAGTTTGGTTGTTTCGCTTGGTTGTTCTCCAAACTTTCGCGTTGTTCTGGTTCATTTTGTAGCATGATTGTGCATCACCTCATGAATCAGTTAGATGGAATTTTTTGCTTATAAGTGCAATTTACACCTATCTGTTTTTAAAGTCAACACATTTGTTAGAAAATAGAAAAAATAAAATATAGACTTGAAGTTTTATTCAGAATATTAGAAAATAGTGAATAGGTTGAATTGTTTCAAAAACGAAAAAGGGAGTGTAGGTAAAGTGATTGATCAAAAATTCGATCCACTACAAGCATGGAAAAATGCTTATGAACAAACCGAAACATTTTGGGGAAAAGCGCTCAATGAAACAATTAAAACAGAAGAATATTCTGCTTGGATGGGCAGCGTTCTAGATTTGAATTTGTTTTATCAAAAAGCATTAAATGATACGACAAAAAACTATTTAGAACAAGTAAATGTGCCGACGAAAGAGGATATCGCAAGAGTGGCTACGCTTGTTATTAACTTAGAAAATAAAGTAGATAACATTGAGGAGTTTCTAGAGGAGAAAGTAGATTCTTTAGGACAAGCTCCTACATTAAAGCGTGATGTGACGAAAGTGAAACAAGATATTCGTACGCTTGAAACAAAAGTAGATCAAATTTTAGAATTGCTAGAAAAGCAAAATGCAGTACTAGCTAAACTACAAGTACCTGTAAAAGAAGAGATAAAGCCTGCGAATAAGCCGGAAAATAAAAAATGATAAAAGCGCTTGTTTATAACAGGTAAAAGAGAGAGGGAGAATCTCTTTTCACGTGTAAACAGCGAAACATAATTATATAGGGACTCTACAGTATGAGTGCCAAAATGATTCATAACAATCGTTCACAAATTCATTTAAGGGGGAAAAGAAATGGTTCAATTAAATGGCAAAGTAGCAATCGTAACAGGTGGAGCAAAAGGGATTGGAAAAGCAATTACAGTAGCATTAGCACAAGAGGGAGCGAAAGTAGTTATTAACTATAATAGCAGTAAAGAAGCAGCTGAAAACTTAGTAAATGAACTAGGAAAAGACGGACATGACGTTTATGCAGTGCAAGCGGATGTTTCTAAAGTAGAAGATGCAAACCGACTTGTAGAAGAAGCTGTGAATCATTTTGGTAAAGTTGATATTCTTGTTAATAATGCTGGTATTACAAGAGATCGTACATTCAAAAAGTTAAATCGTGAAGATTGGGAGCGCGTAATTGACGTGAATTTAAGTAGCGTATTTAATACGACAAGCGCGGTTCTTCCATACATAACGGAAGCGGAAGAAGGAAGAATTATTAGCATTTCTTCTATTATTGGTCAAGCAGGTGGATTTGGCCAAACAAACTATTCAGCAGCAAAAGCGGGTATGTTAGGATTTACAAAATCATTAGCGTTAGAACTTGCAAAAACAAATGTCACTGTAAATGCAATTTGCCCAGGGTTTATTGATACTGAAATGGTAGCAGAAGTACCAGAAGAAGTACGTCAAAAAATCGTTGCAAAAATCCCGAAAAAACGTTTTGGTCAAGCTGATGAAATTGCAAAAGGTGTAGTATACCTATGCCGTGACGGTGCGTATATCACAGGTCAGCAATTAAACATTAACGGCGGATTATATATGTAATGAAGTAAGAAAAAAGTGCATATCCATAGCAGGAATGCACTTCTTTTTTTAAGAAGGAAATCGACCAAAAAGGAGATAAAAAAATGACTACATTCGCAACAGAATGGGAAAAGCAATTAGAGCTATACCCAGAAGAGTACCGAAAAGCATACCGCCGAGTGAAAAGGGCGAGTGAAATTTTATTACGTGAACCAGAGCCGCAAGTAGGATTAACGCCGAAAGAGGTTATTTGGACGAAGAATAAGACGAAGCTTTATCGCTACATTCCAAAACAAGAAAAAACACAAAGAGTTCCAATCCTGTTAATATACGCTCTTATTAATAAACCATATATTATGGATTTAACTCCTGGAAATAGTTTAGTGGAATATCTAGTGGATCGTGGTTTTGATGTGTATATGCTTGATTGGGGCACATTTGGTTTAGAAGATAGTCATTTGAAATTTGATGATTTCGTGTTTGATTATATTGCAAAAGCAGTAAAAAAAGTAATGCGAACTGCAAAATCGGACGAGATTTCTTTACTTGGTTATTGCATGGGTGGAACGCTAACTTCTATTTATGCAGCACTTCATCCGCACATGCCAATTCGTAATTTAATTTTCATGACAAGTCCTTTTGATTTCTCTGAAACAGGATTGTATGGTCCTTTATTAGATGAGAAATACTTCAATTTAGATAAAGCGGTTGATACATTTGGAAATATTCCGCCAGAAATGATTGATTTCGGAAACAAAATGTTAAAACCAATTACAAACTTTGTCGGTCCATATGTTGCTTTAGTAGATCGTTCAGAGAATGAGCGCTTCGTCGAAAGCTGGAGATTGGTTCAAAAGTGGGTTGGTGATGGTATTCCGTTCCCAGGTGAATCATACAGACAGTGGATTCGTGATTTTTATCAAAATAATAAACTGGTTAAGGGTGAACTCGTTATTCGCGGACAAAAGGTAGACCTTGCAAATATTAAGGCGAATGTCTTAAATATTTCCGGGAAACGTGATCATATTGCTTTGCCATGTCAAGTAGAAGCATTACTAGACCATATTTCTAGCACAGATAAACAATATGTATGTTTACCGACAGGGCATATGTCTATCGTTTACGGTGGAACAGCTGTAAAACAAACATATCCGACGATTGGAAATTGGCTTGAAGAGCGTTCTAATTAAAAATAAAAAATCCAACTAGCCTATGTTAGTTGGATTTTTTTATGGAAAATAACAAAACATAGAAAGGAGAAATTTATATTTTAGGAGTATAATTATGAAACTTATGACTGGTAAGTTGTTTTGGAATACAGGGGTTTCTGTACCTTGTTATCAACTGTTAGAAAATGATATGATATGTGATGTGCTTGTAGTCGGGAGCGGCGAAGCCGGTGCTCATATAGCGCATTCATTAGCGAAAATTGGCATGAGTGTTACACTTATTGAAAAAAGAGCAATTGCGTGTGGTAGCACAGCTGCTAATACAGGCTTACTACAATTTCTTCATGATAAATCGTTAACCTCTCTTATCCATACATTTGGTAAAGACAAAGGGATACGAGCATATAAACTTTGTTATGAAGCGCTAAGAACAATGGAAGAGGCTATACCGACTCTTGATATTGATCCCCATTTTATTCCGCGAAATAGTTTATATTATGCAAGTAAAAGTGAGGATGTCTCATTTTTACAAGAGGAATATAATACGTTACAGAATTATGGATTTCCAGTTGAATATTTTACAGAAGCTGATATTAAGAAACGTTATTCTTTTGCAAAACAAGCAGCGTTATATACGCAAGGTGATGCTGAGGTGAATCCGTATTTATTAGCACATAGTTTTTTGCATAAAGCAAACCAAATGGGAGCTAATATATATGAACATACAGAGGCAATACATATAAAAAAACGCCAAAATGATTTAATTTGTTACACGAAAACAGGAAATCAAATTGTAGCAAAGAATATTATTATGGCGACAGGTTATGAAGCGCTTTTTGGAAAAAAAGAAAAAAATACAACAGTAGAAACTTCTTATGCAATTGTAACAAATGAAATAGATCAGTTTGAAGGCTGGCATGAGCAATCGTTAATTTGGGAAACGGCACGGCCCTACTTATATTTTCGAACGTATCAAAACCGCATTATTGTAGGCGGATTAGATGAAGCGATGCAAATTCAAACAATCGGTGATACGAAATTATTGCATAAGCGTGATATCCTTATTAATATTGTAAAAGAGATGTTCCCGCAGTATAAAAATATACAGGCAGACTACTATTGGGCAGCAGCATTTGGTGGTACTCATGATGGTCTCCCCATTTTAAAAGAAGACGAAAAGATACATAATTTATTTTACGCATTGCCGTATGGGGGGAATGGAACTGTATATGGAATGGTCTTTGCCAAATTATTTGAACAGTTATTTACAAATAAAGAAAGGGAAGATTTTTCTTTATTTAATCGATAGAAAAAAGGTAGCGAAGTGATGGAATGAGAGATATAAAAAAGTTTTTACAAAAATTACGTCCAGTACAACTCATTGTTTTATTTTATTTATTAGCAGTAGTTGTATCGGTAATCTTGCTTAGTTTACCGTTTGTTACGAAACCTGGTGTGAAATGGACATTTATAGATGCCCTTTTTACATCGGTTAGTGCGGTAAGTGTTACGGGACTGTCTGTTATTACGATTTCAGATACGTTTACTACAGCAGGAATTATTGTTTTAGCCCTTATTTTACAATTAGGCGGCTTAGGAATTATGGCGCTTGGTACATTTGTTTGGATCATTACGGGGAAAAAGATTGGTTTGCAAAGAAGAAGATTAATTATGGCAGACCATAATCAAGGAAATTTATCGGGTCTTGTAGAATTGATGCGTTCTATTTTAATTGTAATTATTTCGATAGAACTTATTGGAGCAATCCTATTAGGTACAAGATTTTTACTTTACTTTCCGACTTGGCAAGAAGCTTATTTTCACGGTTTCTTTGCAGCAGTTAGTGCGACTACGAACGGCGGATTTGATTTAACAGGACAATCGTTAATTCCGTATAAAAAAGATTATATTGTTCAAATGATTCATATGCTACTAATTATTTTAGGAGCAATTGGTTTCCCTGTGCTAATGGAAGTGAAACAATTCCTTAGTAAAAGAGGACAACAATTATTTCGTTTTTCATTATTTACAAAATTGACGACAACAACATTTTTTGCACTCGTTGTTGTTGGTACAATTATGATTTTTTTACTGGAGAGAAATCACTTTTTAGTAGGAAAGTCATGGCATGAAACGGTATTTTATACATTATTCCAATCTGTGACGACGCGAAGTGGTGGACTTGCTACGATGGATATACGTGAATTGTCACAACCGACGCTTTTATTTATGAGTATATTAATGTTTATAGGGGCATCTCCAAGTTCGGTTGGGGGCGGAATACGTACAACAACATTTGCTGTTAGTATATTGTCACTATACACCTTTGCAAGAGGCGGTAGAACAGTTAGAGTCTTCAAACGTCAGCTACATGAAGAGGATGTACTAAAAGCATCTGTCGTTATGACGATGGGGATTTTGTTATGTGCTACTGCGCTATTCATTTTATCTATTACGGAAAATGTACCGCTTATGAGCTTAATTGTTGAAGTTTGTTCTGCTTTCGGAACGACGGGATTATCAACAGGTGTTACGCCTGATTTAACAACTGTTGGGAAACTTGTACTCATTGTGCTTATGTTCATCGGACGCGTTGGTATTTTAACATTTATTTTAGCTAGTGGTGGAAGGGAACAACCACCTCGCTATAAATACCCGAAAGAGCGGATTATTATTGGATAGTATGAAACCATTCTACCTACGTTAGGTAGAATGGTTTTTTAGTCGTTAATTCCAAATTGTGGATGCATAAAAGCTTCATTTTTATTATCTGATTCGTTTTTTAGCAACTCTTGATTTTCTTCTGAAATCCACCCAATATCATTTGTAGGATGGATCCACTCATCGCCAGCCATAATGGCAGGATCTACTTCATCACTCCAATTGTTAAGCGGACTGTTCTCGGAATTATATTTACTGTCTCCAATTACAACATCATATTGATTCACAAAAGGTTGTTGCATCGTTTTTCCTGTTCCTTTAAAAGATGGAAAATTCATTTGATGCGGGAGCGTTTCGTCTAAAATTGGTGATTGAATCTTTTCTTTTTTCTTCAAAATCATCGCTCCTTTTTATAATGATTTCTTCATACGTAGTATTTCCATCGAACGCCTCTTATGTACTTGTTAACACTTGCCAGTAATAATTATTTTAAGTTGTTTCAAACTAGAGTAGAAAGTGATTTCTTGAGAGCAGGTGAATGTATTGGTAAAAAGAAAAGTGAAACAAAATGCGGCAATCAATAATAATAAAACTCCGAAAGAAAGCTTACCAGATGCAGAATTTGCATTAGAGTATGAAGGAGAAAATAGCGCAAAGTATGCTAATCGTAATTCGAAAAAAGGGAAACAAAAATGAGGCGTTTTTTACAAACGCCTCATTTTTTTGTGGGATTATAAAGGTTTTTTAAATTATTTGTAAATTTAGTGTTTTCTATTAGCAGAAAAATGCGAAAAAACATAGAAGTAGCAACGTATTACACAAAAACAAACAACAAACAAAAGATTAATGTTGGTTTAATACTGCTTTTACACTAGTTGTTTATATTTGAGTTGTACATAAGATTTGTAAAAGGAGAGAGAGACAGTGAAAAAAACAATCTTTAAAGCTGTAGCAACTGGAATGGTATTTTCGTTATTAATGGGGTGTGGTGCAAAGAAGGAGGAAAGTGCTGGAGCGAAAGTGAAAGATGACAAATTATCTGGATCATTAACTGTTTACACAGCAATTGAAGAAGAGCTTGTACCAATTTATCTTGATTCCTTTAAAAAGAAATATCCTGATGTGAAATTGAACATTGTACGTGATTCAACAGGAGTTATTACTGCGAAATTGCTAGCTGAAGGGAAAAATACACAAGCAGATGTTGTATGGGGAACTGCGGCATCAAGTCTATTAGCTTTAGATAAAAAAGATATGTTAAAAGGATACTCTCCAAAAGGAGCAGATCGTGTTCTTCCGCAATTTAAAGATGATAAGCAACCTGAAAAATGGGTAGGAAATACTGCATTTATGACGGGGATTGCTGTAAATAAAGAAGAGTTAAAGAAGAAAAATTTACCGATGCCAGAATCATATGAAGATTTAACGAAACCAGAGTATAAAGGAACACTTGTTATGCCACATCCAGCATCATCTGGAACAGGATTTTTAACAGTTTCTGCATGGCTACAAATCATGGGTGAAGATAAAGGCTGGGATTACATGAAGAAACTTCATGATAATATGGCAAGTTATACGCATTCAGGATCAAAACCAGCGAAATTAGCAGGAGCAGGTGAATATCCAGTCGGTGTATCAATGGTTTATAGTGCTTTAAAAGAGAAACAAAAAGGTGCACCAGTTGAAGTTGTACTGCCGAAAGAAGGATTAGGCTGGGAAGTAGAAGCGAACGCACTTATTAAGAAAGATAATGCGAAAAATGATAAAATAGCGCAAGCATTTTTAGATTGGGCAATTACTGATGATGTAATGAAGTTATACTTTGAGAAAAATGGATTTGCGACAATTAAAAATGATTATAAACTTCCAGAGGGGTTCCCGAAAGATGTTACTGAAAAATTATATAAAAAGAATGACTTTAAATGGGCAGCAGAAAATCGTGAAAAGATTTTAGAAAAATGGGAAAAAGAGTTTGGCCAAAAAGCAGAACCGAAAAAGTAAGTGAGTGGGAGAGAGAAAAATGAGCGAATATTTATCAATTCAACACATTCAAAAACAGTTTGATGCATTTACAGCGTTAAAAGATATTTCTTTTACTGTGAACAAAAATGAGTTTGTTTGTTTATTAGGCCCGAGTGGCTGTGGGAAAACGACGTTGCTTCGCATTTTAGCGGGACTAGAGGAACCAACGACTGGCAGTATAGCTGTGAATGGAAAAGATATTACAGCATTGCCTCCTGGAAAGAGAAACTTCGGAATGGTTTTCCAATCGTATGCTTTATTTCCGAATTTAACAGCACTTGAAAATATTGAATACGGCTTAAAGACAAAAAAATATGGGAAAGCAGAAGTGAAAGAGAAAGCGCTAGATGCGTTAAAACTTGTAGATTTGCTGAATGTAAAAGATAAATATCCTGCTCAAATGTCTGGTGGACAACAGCAGCGAGTAGCACTTGCACGTGCGCTCGCTCTGTCTCCAGATATTTTGTTACTCGATGAGCCGTTATCAGCTTTAGATGCAAAAGTGCGTGAAAAATTACGTAGGGAAATGCGTGATTTGCAAGAGAAAATAGGAATAACGACGATTATGGTAACGCATGATCAAGAAGAGGCATTAACGATGGCTGATAAAATTGTTGTAATGAATCATGCGGAAATTATGCAGATTGGAACACCAGAGGAGATTTATCAAAGACCAGCCAATCCGTTTGTGGCAGATTTTATTGGTTCTATTAATTTCTTTTCGAAAAATAACGAAGAACATGCAATTCGTCCTGAACATGTAACAATTGTACAAAAGGACGGTATTAAAACAGTTGTGGAAAGTATGGAATTTCGCGGATCTGTATATCGGACGGAAGTTCGAGTCGTAGAAGAAAACACACACCTTTATAATGAGAAAATTGTAGTGGATATATTAGCATCAGAAGTAGAAGCAACGGCTATTAGAAAAGGAAAGCCGATTCAAATCTCTTTCTCAGAAAATCATATGTTGTCATATGGAAAGAAGGTCATTGTATAGATGGAGATGTTAGAAAACTATAAGGTAGAAAGTACGAAAAAAAAGATTAAGAGAAGTATAGGGAAAGAGGAATGGATCCAAAGGCTTGTAATTATCGGTATGATTCTTTCCTTCCTTATCATACTTGTACTACCGCTATTACAACTATTTACACAAGCTTTTTATAATAAAGATGGAGTTTTCATTGGTTTAGCGAATTTCAGTAAATATTTCACAACACCAACTTTAGTGCAGTCTTTACAAAATACAGTATGGATTTCGGGCGTAACAACAATTATTTCAGTTGCAATCGCATTTGTTTACGCATATGCAATTGCCCGTACGAATGTTTTTGGAAAGCGCGTATTTCAGTATGTAGCGTTATTACCATTGTTCGCACCAACGATGATGCACGGTATAGCACTTACATATTTATTTGGTAATCAAGGGCTAGTAACGAAAGGAATATTTGGTTTATTTGAAGGTATACAAATCCCTTTATATGGACCAGTAGGAATTGTAATAGCTGAAGTTATGTATACATTTCCGCAAGCCTTTCTCATATTGCTAATTGCCTTTCAAGGATCTGATTATCGTTTATATGAAGCTTCTAATATGTTAGGGGCGAGTAAAACAAAGCAATTTTTCACGGTTACTTTACCTAGTGTAAAGTACGGATTAATTAGTGCAATGTTTGTTGTGTTTACACTTAGTTTTACTGATTTTGGGGCACCAAAAATTGTTGGTGGGCAATATAATGTGCTTGCTACTGACGTATACAAACAAGTGATTGGACAACAAAATATGCCGATGGGTGCAACTGTCGGAATGATTTTATTAATCCCAGCTATATTCGCATTTGTAGTTGATCGTATTACGCAAAGAAAGCAGGCGAATTTCTTATCTTCAAAGGCAGTACCATACAGAATAATAGCTAATAAGAAAAGAGATGTAATCTCATTCATATATTGTAGTGTGATTACTCTTATGATCATTCTATTATTTGTTGCAGTTGGTATTGCTGCAAGTGTGAAAGTATGGCCATATAATATGAGTTTTACATTTGAGCATTTTAATTTTTCAAGTTTAACAGGAGATGGACTTGAAGCATTTACAAATAGCGTAATTGTTTCAGCAGTTACAGCAGTTATCGGGGCGATTTTAACATTTGTATTCGCATATGCAATTGAGAAAATAGACCAGCTACAATTTTTCAGAAAAACAGGTTACTTTTTCTCTATAGTGCCGTTAGCGATACCAGGTTTAGTACTCGGATTAGGATATGTCTTTTTCTTTAGTCAACCAACGATTCAAATTCTTGGACTATCAGTAACGAATCCGTTTCATTCTTTATACGGAACAATTGCTGTATTAGTACTAGTAAATATCATTCATTTTTATTCTGTAACATTTGTTACGGCAACGACTGCCTTAAAGAAATTAGACCGAGAGTTTGAGCTTGTTTCGCAGTCGATGGGTATTCCGTTTTATAAAACATTCTTCCGAGTAACAGTACCAATGTGTTTACCAGCAATTTTAGAAATGGTAATGTACTACTTCGTAAATTCAATGGTAACTGTATCGGCAGTTGTGTTCCTATATGCAGCTGATTTTAAACTAGCTGCCGTATCAATCGTAAATATGGATGATGCAGGAAATGTAGCGCCAGCAGCTGCAATGAGTGTACTTATTGTTGTTACAAATATTGTAGTGAGAGTTGTATATGAATGGGGAACGAAAGCACTTCGTAACCGAACTTCACAATGGCAAAAAAGATAAGTAAGAAGGGTGATGGACAGAATGAAACTTGAAGCAGTTATTTTTGATTGGGCAGGTACGACGGTTGATTACGGATGTTTTGCACCACTAGAAGTATTCGTGAAGATTTTTCATAAACGCGGCGTTGAAATTACAGCAGAAGAAGCACGTAAGCCAATGGGATTATTAAAAATAGATCATGTAAGGGCACTAACAGAAATGCCTCGTATTGCGGATGAGTGGAAGCGTGTCTTCGGTCAATTACCAACAGAAGCAGACATTCATGAGATGTATGAAGAGTTTGAAGAAATTCTCTTTTCTATTTTGCCAAATTATGCCACGCCGATTAATGGGGTAAAAGAAGTAATCGCTTCTTTACGTGAGAGAGGCATTAAAATCGGTTCAACAACTGGTTATACGAGAGAAATGATGGATATTGTAGCAAAGGAAGCAGCGTTACAAGGATATAAACCTGATTTTCTTGTTACGCCAGATGATGTTCCAGCAGGCCGCCCATACCCATGGATGTGCTATAAAAATGCAATGGAACTTGGTGTGTATCCGATGAACCATATGATAAAAGTAGGGGACACAGTATCAGATATGAAAGAAGGTAGAAATGCTGGAATGTGGACAGTTGGTGTAATTCTTGGAAGTAGTGAGCTCGGTTTAACGGAAGAGGAAGTGGAGAGTATGGATTCGGTAGAGCTTCGTGAAAAAATAGAAATAGTTCGTAATCGGTTTGTTGAAAATGGGGCTCATTTTACGATTGAAACGATGCAGGAGCTCGAAAACGTAATGGAACATATCGAGAAACAAGAACTTATTATTTCATAAAAGGGGTACGGGATCATGAATGAAAATCACTACTTATTATTAACACCAGGACCATTAACGACAACAAAATCAGTAAAAGAAGTTATGCTATACGATTGGTGTACGTGGGATGTTGAATATAATACGATGGTGCAAGAAGTAAGAGCTAAACTTGTATCGCTAGCGACGAAGGAAGAAGAGAAATATACAACAGTGTTAATGCAAGGAAGCGGTACGTTTTCAGTTGAAGCAGTAATTGGTTCTGTTATTAAGGAAAATGGGAAGCTTCTCGTTTGTACAAATGGTGCGTACGGTAAGCGCATTGTACAAATGGCAGAGATGTTACAGATTGATGTAGTGGTCAGTCAAACAGAAGAGTGGGAACCTACTAATATTGTAGAAGTAGAAAAGTTATTGGAAGAAGATAAAGAGATTACACATATTGCAGTTGTTCACTGTGAAACAACGACAGGCATTATAAATCCAATTGTAGATGTATGTAAATTAGGAAAGCAGTATGGAAAGGTTACAATTGTTGATGCGATGAGTAGTTTCGGCGGGATTGAAATAGACATTGCTGATTTACAAATTGATTTTTTAATTAGTAGTGCGAATAAGTGTATTCAAGGGGTTCCTGGATTCGGATTTGTAATCGCAAAACGTGATGAATTATTGAAGTGTAAAGGGCAAGGACGCTCTTTATCTCTTGATTTATATGATCAATGGGAAACGATGGAAAAACAAAATGGGAAATGGCGTTTTACTTCACCTACACATGTTGTACATGCTTTTTATCAAGCACTACTTGAACTAGAAAAAGAGGGTGGAGTAAGAGCGCGTTACAATCGATATTACAACAATCAAAAACTACTAGTGAATAGAATGGGAGAAATCGGATTTAAGGCACTAGTAGATGAGAAATATCAATCTCCTATTATTACATCTTTTATTTATCCAAAAGAGGAGTTCGAGTTTCAACAGTTATATAACGAATTAAAGCGTTATGGATTTGTTATTTACCCTGGTAAAATTTCGAAAGTAGATACGTTCCGCATTGGAAATATCGGTGATGTACATGAAGAAGATATTAATCGCTTAGTTGATAGTATTGCTAAAGGAGCTGTTATTGGATGAAAGTATTTTGCTTAGGTGGAGCAGGTAAAATTTGTCGTGAAGCTATTTTGGATTTAGTTCAATTTTCATCTTTTGAGACGATTACAGTAGCTGATTTTAACGAGGAAGAGGGCCGTAAAGTAGTAGAATGGCTCAATGATCCTCGTGTTGATTTTGTAAAAGTAGATGTAACGAATCACGAGGATACGGTTGCAAAAATGAAAGATTATGACATTGTAATGGACGGTACGACGATAAATCTAAACGGTTTGTCGACCCGCTGTATTGCAGAAGCAGGCTGTCACGGTGTGAACTTAAATGGATTTGGTGAAGAAAATGAATCGCATGCTATATTTGTTCAAAATGAAAAAACATGTTTACCTGGATTTGGCATGACGCCAGGTGTAACGCAAATGATGGCAATGCATGCAGCAAATCAACTGGATACTGTAGAGTCCGTCCGTGTAAGTCATGGTTCGTATCGTCCGATTGCTTTTTCTGCATCAATTACAGAGACAACGACATATGAATATGATCCACATTTACCATCGCGTACAGTGTATGAAGATGGTGAATTTAAGCAAGTACTTCCGTTTGCGCGTCCGAGAGAAATAGAATTGCCAGCGCCTTATGGTAAGGCAACGCAGTATATCATTCCGCATTCTGAAACGATTACGTTAGCAAAGGCATTAGAAAATAAAGGTGTTAAACTGATAGAGACGAGAGGAACTTGGCCGAAGCAAAATATGCAACTTGTACGTGCTTTATATGATTACGGCATATTGCGTAATGATCAGATTGAAATAAACGGGAAAGAAATAGGCATTATGGATTGTATTTCGCAGTATTTATTGCAATCGAAAGAAGGACAAGAAACAGAGCTTTATGGTTATGCACTTCATGTAGAAGTAATAGGTATGAAAAATAATGAGAAGCAAAGACATGTGTTATATCATACACACCCGTTATCTGATGGTTCTGTTGTAGGATGGGAAAAATTAAGAGCGTATACGAGAAACGTCGGTATTCCATTTGGGATTGCTGCAGAGTTAATTGCAAATGGAAATGTAAATAGGGTGGGTGTTGTTACGCCGGAAGAAGCTTTTGAAAATCCACAATTGATTTTTGATGAGCTAGCAAAGCGCGGTATTCATATTCATGAAGAAGTTTTCACTTACAAAGAAAAGTATAACTTTGTATAAGTAAGTTTATGAGGGAGATATAAATGAGGTGAAGCTATGTCTGTAGTAGGAGAAGAAAGAAAGCGAACCATTCTTGAAAAGGTAGAATTTAAAGGGAAAGTAAAGGTTTCAGAATTAGCGAGAGAATTTGCTGTATCAACAGAAACGATTCGTCGATATTTAGAAGAATTAGATCGTGAAAAGAAGCTGAAGAAAGTGTATGGTGGAGCTGTTCAACTTCCAGGCGCTGGGATAGAGGCACCAATGTTAGAAAGAGAAATGCTACATATAGAAGAGAAGAAAAGAATTGGTTATAAAGCAGCGACATTTGTAGAAGATGGTGATGTCATTGCAATTGATGATGGAAGTACACCGCTTCAAATGGTTCCATATCTTGTTCATCGTAAAAACTTAACGATTGTAACGAGTTCATTTCCGGTCGCAACACAATTAATTTCTTCTATTAATAAAAAGATGTTTCATGGTGAAGTTTTATTTATAGGTGGAAAAGTGTCTCCAAAGCATTCGCGTGTATCGGGATCTATTTCGCAGCAAGTAATACAGCAATTCCATTTTCATAAAGCGTTTGTTTCGATTGATGGGCTATTACCTAGTTTTGGAGTTTCCAGCTTTGAATTAGAGAAAGCGAAATTGTCAGAGGCGATGATGAAATTAGCTGAGAAGACATATATTTTATGTGATCATACGAAGGTAGGCGTGAAAGGGAATTATCGTATAGCAGCATTTTCACGTATTCAACATGTAATTTGTGATAAAAAAATGCCATATAGTTTTGAAGAAGAACTTATGAAGCATAATATTCAGTGGACAGTTTGTTAAATAAAGTGAAAGTACCTAAACTCCCGCCTAATTTTTAGGAGGGAGTTTTATTGTCTACAAATCGTAAAATAAAAGATTTGCATTTATGCAAAAAGTGGACACATTTTCTCATCTCTTTCATATAATTTACCAATACAAAAAAAGTTGGTCGAAGGAAAGAAGGGAGAACATGTCAGAACGAATATATAATAAACTTGTATTGTACGCGAATATTTTGCAAAAAATTGGTGTCATCAATGAGAAGGAAAAAAGTGAAATTCTTCATACGATAGGTAAAAAAGCCCTTTGAATAAAGGGCTTTTTATTTTTTATCTTTAAAAATATAAATTTAATGTAATATTCTCATTGACAATGATAATGAGATTCATTATCATTTATTTGTGAGTAATTGATAAGAATTATCAATTATAAAAAATTATATATGATAGGGGATATTATTTTGAAAAAAAATTATATGAAGGCGCTAGTAGTAGCCACAACATTAGCAATTCCATTTGCTACGTATTCTACTCCAGCATTAGCGGCATTAAAAGTTGAAGCAAATCAATCGGTAGCAGCAGCGAGTGATCGCACGTATGATACTGAAATTAAAATATATAAGGACCAAAAAGACGAGCCATCTATGGTTTCTCAATATATAAAAGATCCTAAAGTAACGATTGCAGCTGGCAAAAAAATTGTCACTGTAACAATGCAAGATAGCGATTATTTTCAATATCTTAGAATAGAAGATAGAAACCAGCCTGGTGTATTTCATGATGTGAAGGTTTTATCAGAAGATAAGAGGAAGAACGGAACGAAAGTAGTCCAATTTGAAATTGGCGAGTTTGAGAAGAAGCACAATATGCAAATGCATATACTTATTCCGGCTATTGGATATGATCACAAATATCAAGTTCAATTTGAAATTAAAGATCCAACTGTAGGTAACAAAGAAACAGAGAAACCAGATGATAACTCTAATTCAGGCAATACGGAAACGGATAATCCAGTTGATAATCAAAATATGATAACAGATAACAAATTAAGAGAACTTGTTAATAAAAAAGTATTTAATAGAAAAGATTTAAATACACCAATTACGAAAGAAGAGTTATTACAAGTAAAGGATTTATTTTTAAATACAAATGAGATACTTGATTATAGTGCATTAAAATATATGCCAAATTTAAAATCTTTAACAGTTGCGAATGCGAAGATAAAAGACCCGTCGTTCTTTGCGAACTTAAAGCAATTAAATCATTTAGCTTTGCGTGGTAATGAATTTGCAGATGTAACGCCACTTGTTAAGATGGATAATTTAGAATCTCTTGATTTAAGTAATAATAAAATTACAAATGTTGCACCACTAACTGAAATGAAAAATGTAAAAAGTTTATATCTATCAGGCAACCAAATAGAAGATGTAACAGCATTAGCGAAAATGGAACAACTAGATTACTTGAATTTAGCAAATAATAAAATTACGAACGTTGCTCCATTAAGCGCTTTGAAAAATGTAACATACTTAACTTTAGCAGGTAATCAAATTGAAGATATTAAACCGTTATATTCATTACCTTTAACAGACTTAGTAGTAACACGTAATAAAGTTAAAGATTTATCCGGCATTGAGCAAATGAAGCAATTAGAAGAATTGTGGATCGGGAAAAATGAAATAAAAGATGTTACTCCTCTAAGTAAGATGACACAGTTAAAACAATTACACTTACCTAACAATGAGTTAAAGGATATTACGCCACTATCAAGTCTAGTAAACTTACAAAAACTTGATTTAGAAGCGAATTATATTTCAGACTTATCACCCGTCAGCAATTTGAAAAAATTAGTATTTCTAAGTTTTGTTGCAAATGAAATCCGTGATGTCCGACCAGTTATAGAACTAAGTAAGACGGCTTATATTAATGTCCAAAATCAAAAAGTATTTTTAGAGGAAACAGAAGTAAATAAAGAAGTAAAAGTACCTATATATGAAAAAGATGGTGAGGTTTCTACGAAAATCCGTCTGAAGAGCGATAATGGTACGTATAGTAATGGTGTAGTGAAATGGAGTACATCAGGTGAGAAAGTATATGAATTTGGTGTGAAAGATCCATTTGCGGATACAGGAATCTTCTTTACAGGGTCTGTTATTCAAAATGTAGTAGAAAGTAAAGAAGGTAATACATCTAAAGAAGATGAGAAAACAGAAGTGGTAGAATTTAAAGATGTACCAAAAGGACATTGGTCAGAAGAAGCAATTAATTACTTAGCGAAAGAAAAATTATTTATAGGCTATGGAAATGGTGAATTTGGATTTGGGGATAACATTACTCGTGGACAAGTAGCGCTTCTAATACAAAGGTATTTAAAATTAGAAAATAATCTAGAACCAAAAACGGCATTTACAGATACGAAAGGGAATATGTATGAAACGGCTATTGATGCAGTGGTTCAAGCTGGTATTATGACAGGGTATGGAAATGATATATTCCGTCCAGATGGAGTATTAACTCGATATGAAATGTCAGTGGTACTACAAAGAGTATTTCAGTTAAAAGAAAATGAAAATAGTGCAGAGAATTTTAAAGATATACCAAATGGTCATTGGGCGAAAGGATATGTGAAAGCTTTAGTAGATAATAAAATATCAAAAGGTGACGGAGAAGGGAATTTTTTAGGAGATAATTTCGTAACACGTGAACAATATGCACAGTTTTTATATAATGCAATAAAGAAATAAAGTGAAACTTTAATCAGTGGGGGTTTTGTTCATCCCCCCACCAAACGGGATTTTACGGGCAGCCCGACCCCGACCTAACTTCTTTGCGTTCGCTGAATTTTGAGGTGGGGGTCTTACTGCCCGGCAAATAGCGGGATAAAAAATGAGGAAAATGCGCTATTCTTTAAGTAAAGAATAGCGCATTTTTTATGTACAAAATGAAATAGGCAATAGACAGGAGTATAGACATATGAATAGCCTATTTTAAAGAAGAACCGCGAAACTATATTGACAAAAAAGCGTTCTCATGTGATAATTCAATTAAATTTTTAGAATAATCAAAAAAATATTCCTTTTTACATAGAAAGGATTCGAACCTTATATGAATATTATGCCGGGGGTGACGAAATGTTATTTTTTCTGAAGAAATGGAATGAATTAAAAGATGTGAAATCTGAATTGGCACTTCGTGATTGGTTTTATGGTACCAAAATTAGTTTATCGCTATGTACTTCAAAAGAGCCGTTAACATTCTTAGTAAATGTTGAGGGAAGAGATAAAGGGCTATTTTCGGAAGAAGATTTTATTGTCGTAAATTGCATGTGCGAGTCAGTATTTGAAAATGAAGAAAAACCAGCTGCAGAGTCATTTATGCATGCGGATATTTATAAAAAAAGTAGTGCAGGATGTATTTTACAAGTGCAGACTGTAGATAGTCATTTAATATCAGAGTTATATGGAGAAGAAGGAGAAGTAACGTTCGATAAACGCAGTGTGGAGCGTGTTTTCGGAAAAGAAGGTATAACAGAAATGACAATTCCAATTGTAGAAGATGAAAAAAAATTCGCTGATTTATTAGAAAGCAATGTTCCAAATTTCATTGAAGGTGGAGGAGTAGTTCTTGTTCATAATTACGGCATGATTGTGTGGGGGAAAACGCCAGAAGAAGCGAAAAAATGGCTAGAGGGTATAGAATATTTAATGAACTATCATGTAAAGTTATTAATGATTAAGGGTGCAAGGAGCTCTGTTATATAAAAATGTATGTGATATGACTACAAGCTAATAAATAAATGAAAGCGTTTTAAAAATAATTTCACTCATAAAATATAGGTCTCCTTATTATATATAGATTACATGTTGACATGTAAGGAGGAACATATTTTGCGAGTTAAATATCATTTTCTGCCAAAGCAGCAAGTAACATTTTGTAAAATAAATGATTCTGGTGAAGAGGCACTGCAAATGATGAACGAAACGGGATTTCGAGCCATCCCGGTATTAGCAGAAGATGAGAAGAAATTCACGGGGATTATTTATAAAGTAGATTTATTAGAAAAAAAATGCAATAGCGGATTAGATCATGTAAGTGCAGGAGATATGCTTGACAATTCCAATGCATTTATTTTTGAAAAGGATTCCTTCTTCAGAGCCTTTTATGTAATTCGTCGACTTCCGTTTTTAGCCGTGCTAAATGATTATAATGAATTTGTCGGTATGTTAACGCATTCGAATATATTTGATGTTATTGAAGATTCATTTGGTATGCGAACAGGTGGTTACATATTAACAATTGCAACACAAGATTGTAAGGGAACGATTAAAGAGCTTGGGACATTGTTAAAAGCATATAATATCGGTGGGTTGTTTACACTCGATAACGGTGATCAATATATCCGCCGTGTTATTGTAAATATATCAGATGAGTTAGATGAAAGAAGATTAAAGCAATTAATCGGAAAAATAGAGAAAAAAGGATTCAGAGTGAGTCATGTAGATTATATTTAAGTTAAAAAAGTACCTATCTGTTATATACAGATAGGTACTTTTTTGTCCCGCTATTTGTGGGCAGTAAGATCCCCGCCTCAAAATTTAGCGAAAGAAATGGGGGCCCGTAAAAGCTCGATTGGTGAGGGCTGATTATATGTGAGTAATGAACTTTATTTTGAAACAGGAGGCGGAGATAATGCTAGATCAGATAAAAAAATAAAGTCTGCATGCTCACGAATTTTAGGGATAGAAGTTTCGATAACGCGTGATGTAATTTCACCTGGGGGGCCCACATGCCCGATAGCTACCATAATAGGTTTTTCTTGAATTTTTTTGATGAGTAATTGGGCTTGTTTTGAAATATGTCCTGCTGTATACACATCATCAAAAAATAGTTGGTTCTCAATAATAGGAACTCCTAATTCTTTTCCGATTTTTGGGACGACACTATTAGGATTGGTTTTACTATCTAAGTAAAATAAACCGTGTTTTTTACAAGCAGCAAGTATAAGGCGAACAATTCGTTCATCCGCTGTTACTTTTGAACCCATATGATTGTTCATTCCAATTGCATGCGGTACTTCTTGAATCGCTTGTTCAAGTCGGTTGCTTATTTCTTCATCGCTTAAATCAGTTGTAATTGCTTTCGGTCCAAGCCATTCTTTTTTCCCTTTTATAGGTTCCATTGGCATATGTATAATAACTTCATGGCCTTTCTTATGGGCAGCTATTGCATCTTCTTTTGTGGAAGGAAGAAAAGGCATAACAGCAACAGTGAGTGGAATGGGAAGTGATAACATTTGATTAGTCCCCTTCATGTTATTGCCGAAATCATCAATGACAATAGCAACTTTATTCGTATGAGCATTTGCTTGAATAGGAAATAAGAAGGACGGTAAAAACAAAACAATGATGAACAATGCAATCGTATATTTTCGCATATAAATATTTCCTTTCTATTGTTATCCTGCTATTTGTGGGTAGTAAGACTCCCACCTCAACATTGGGCTGGATAGGTGGGAGATTCACTGCCTATAAACGCCTGATTGATAAATGTTAATAATCAGTGGGGGCTGAACAAAAAACACTGATTAAAGTTTCACTTTATCAATCATCATTATGTTTTGCTTTTTTATATAAATTAAACAAAAAATGTCGAAGAAAAGTAGTTGGAAAATTAAGAATCCCCGGTTTACGTAGAATTTGTAAAAAAAGAAGATGAAAAAAATGTCTATTATTGCGAATGTATTTACAAAGATAGAATAATTTGTAATAATTCTCAAAGTGAGGGTAAAGATTTGTAAATTACAGGGAGAAAATGTTAAATTTTCTGATTCTTCAAATTTGCATATGATTAAGTAGTTAAAAAAGTCAATGGAGAAGTGAAGTTGAGAGCATGGAAGTATAATAAGGGGGATATGGATGTTTACTGTAAAAAGGAAGTACACATTAGAAAAGCTTTCACGTGATATTCATATGAAACGTGAAGAAATGATTCAACTAGGATTAACAAGTGGGCTAAATAGTAGGGAGACAATTCAAGTTAGTCAAGAATTGGACAAGCTTATTTTACAATATCAGTGTTATAAAGAAAAACAAACACCGAAATGGTTTTCAATTATAAAAATACCTATTTTCCAAATCGGGTATGAAGGAAAATCAAATAATTTTTGGCGAATGCTTGTCGCTGGTTTTATGAAATAAGTATAATTACCCTTATAGGATAAGGATAATTATACTATGTGTAACGGAATTTCGATATGAACTGTCGTTCCTTCGTTTTCTGTACTGTCAATAAAAATATGCCCATTATACATCTCTACAATTCGTTTACATATGACAAGTCCAAGACCTGTTCCAGTATCTTTATTAGTAAAGAACGGATGAAAGAGGTGTTTTTGAATATGTTGTGGAATTCCTTTTCCAGTATCTATAATCTGCAATTGTGCGTGTGTTTCATTGTTTTTTACTACAATGGTTAGTGTATCACTAGAAGTCATAGCCTCAATTGCATTTTTTGTAATGTTTAAAACCACTTGTTTCATATGGTCTTTCGAACAACGGATATGAACAGGATGGTCTGGTAAATGTAAATGGAATATAATGTTATGTAAATTCGCCTCAGATTGAATAATTAATGCTACCTCATTGAGAATCGTTCTTACATCATATGTTTGTTCGATGATGGCGGTTGGCTTTCCAAGAATAAGAAATTCACTTACAATTTCATTGATTCGCTCTATTTCTTGTTCAATTACGGAAAAGTAGAACTGATCTTGTTCATCTTTATATTTCTCTTTTAATAGAGCGACGAGTCCTTTAATTCCAGTAAGAGGGTTACGGATTTCGTGTGCTGTACTCGCTGCAAAAGTTCCAACTAATTCAATTTTCTGTAGTTCATTTTGTTGTCTTTCAAGTTTTGTTTGACGTTTTAACAACATATATTGAGCAAGTAAAAATAAAATAGACATTAAAAATAAAGTAGCTACACACTCTATTGCAACCCACTGGTATAAGGTTTTTTGATGAATAGGTAATGGAGAAACAGAGACCTTCCAATTTAATCTTTGGAGTGGGGTAGTAAGCATATTAGAATGTGAATCACTTGTGTCGGTATTATCATCGGTTAGAAAAACTACATCATGTTTATCAGTTACCTCAAAATGGTATTGTGGTTTAATGGCATTTAAAGAAGATGAAATGTAATCAAAGCGTAAACTAGCTAATAATAATCCAGAGAGCTCCTTTTGTTTATTGAATATGGGGGCAGCAATCATAATAGCTTTATGTCCAAGAACGCGATCAGTAATGACTGATGATACAGTGGTTTTTTTAGTTTGTAGCACGTCTTGAATATATTTACGGTCTGAAACATCTATAGGCTTTGATTCATCTTCAGATGCGATTGTAATGACCCCTTCTGGTGTAGCGTAATATAGACCAGAAAAGCGTGCATCGTTTCCATCTGTATCATGTACAATTTGTTTAATGCCATTTATATTACCAGTCTCGGTGCCCACAACTTTTGCAAGCATGTCTAAAGCAGAAATTGCTTCACCAAGATGATGATCCAAATAATCTCTATATAAAAAGAGAACTGTATGAGCGGATAATTTGTTTTCCTGTTTCATTTTATATGTATGATACGAATAAAATGTAGCACCAATCCCTATTGTCGGTAGGATAACAAGCAATATATATATAATTATGCTTTGGAATTTGACTTTCAAATGTGGTACTCCTTCTTTTTTTATTATCATTATATATAAACTATGTTAAAATTGTCATGTTTTTATTCAAGAATGATTCTTAATATATTAGGGGAGAGGAAATGGATGAGTGAATGCTCATTCGGAATTCACATGAAGTATGAAGTGGCATTTTCTTTTTATTGCTGAGAATTTAAGTGAAGGGTTGAAAGTTGTATGACATCAAATAATGAACGAGAAGATATTTCTCAATCTTTAAAAGTATTTATTGCATTATCTCGTGTACATCGTTCTGTTATGGATACTACAAATAAATCTATACAAAGTAACGGGTTAAATCCAACTGAATTTGCTGTATTAGAACTGCTATATCATAAAGGCGGTCAACCACTCCAGCAAATTGGTGAGCGCATTTTAATAGCTAGTGGCAGCATTACATATGTTGTAGATAAGCTAGAGAAAAAAGGATTAGTAAAGAGAATCCCATGTCCGAATGACAGACGTGTTATTTACGCGCAATTAACTGAGTCTGGCGAGAACTTTATTGCTTCTATTTTTCCGGGGCATGAGAAAGTTATACATCAGTCTTTTGAAATGTTAACGAAAGATGAAAAAGATGAATTACTTGATCTATTAAAAAAAATTGGAAAGTATGAAAAATAATAATATGTTCCAAAGGAGCTTTGGATAAATAAATCCAAGGCTTTTTTGTTTGCAATGAACTCAGGGTAGTAACTGCCGAATTTTGTTGAAAATTAAGAGGGAATTCGAGAATACGTATTGAATTATAATAAAGGTATGTAATGGAGAGGAGGCTCGTTCATGTCATTTAAAGACTATGAATATAAACGCCCAAATATTGAAGAGTTAAAAGAGAAATTTACTGTTGCTTTAGAGAAGTTTGATAACGCAAAAACTGTAGAAGAACAAAAACAAGTCATTAATTCAATTAATGAAATTCGCAACGATTTTGGTACAATGGGAAACCTTTGTTACATTCGCCATTCTGTTGATACGACGGATACTTTTTATAAGGAGGAGCAGGATTTCTTTGATGAATTCTCTCCAGTTGTACAGGGATATGGTACAAAATATTATAAGGCACTCATTAATTCTCCATTTCGTGAAGAATTAGAGGCGTATTATGGAAAACAATTATTTGCTCTAGCAGAATGTGATTTAAAAACATATTCAGATGAAGTCGTGAAAGATTTACAATTAGAAAATAAATTATCGTCGCAATATACACAGTTATTAGCATCTGCAAAAATTGACTTTGCTGGAGAAGAAAGAACGTTATCGCAACTGATTCCGTTTATGCAAGGAAAAGAAAGAAGCGAACGTAAAGCAGCAAGTGAAGCATACTACGGATTTTTAGCTGGAAATGAGGAAGAACTAGATCGTATTTATGATGAGCTTGTTAAAGTGAGAACGAAAATCGCAAAATCTTTAGGTTTCAAAAACTTTGTTGAACTTGGATATGCAAGAATGTACCGTACAGATTATAATGCGGAGATGGTGGCTAATTACCGTCAGCAAGTGCTGGATTATATCGTTCCCGTTACAACGGAATTAAGAAAGCGACAACAAGCACGTATCGGTGTAGAGAAGTTAGCTTATTATGACGAAAACTTTGAGTTTGCTACAGGTAACCCAACTCCAAAAGGAGATGCGGATTGGATTGTTGATCATGGAAAGACGATGTATAAAGAGTTATCGGCTGAAACAGATGAATTTTTCAATTTCATGCTAGATAACGATTTATTAGATTTAGTTGCGAAAAAAGGAAAAGCTGGTGGCGGATATTGTACATATATTGAGAATTATAAAGCGCCATTTATTTTCTCAAACTTCAATGGAACATCTGGTGACATTGATGTATTAACACATGAAGCAGGTCATGCTTTCCAAGTATATGAAAGTCGTAAATTTGAAATTCCAGAATATAATTGGCCAACATATGAAGCATGTGAAATCCACTCTATGAGTATGGAATTCTTTACATGGCCATGGATGAAGCTATTCTTTGAAGAAGATGCAGATAAATATTACTTCTCTCACTTAAGTTCAGCACTTCTATTTTTACCTTATGGTGTATCTGTTGATGAATATCAACATTATGTATATGAAAATCCTGAAGCATCACCGAAAGAGCGTAAGACAGCATGGCGTAACATAGAGAAGAAATATTTACCGCATCGTGATTATGAGGATAATGATTATTTAGAGCGCGGTGGTTTTTGGCAACGTCAAGGGCATATTTATAGTTCACCTTTCTATTATATTGATTACACGCTTGCTCAAATTTGTGCGCTACAATTTTGGAAACGTGCAAGAGATAATAGACAAGAGGCATGGGAAGATTATGTGAATCTATGCCAACAAGGTGGAAGTAAATCGTTCTTAGAATTAGTAGAAGTTGCAAATTTAACATCACCATTTGCTGAAGGCTGTGTGAAAAGTGTTATTACAGAAATTGAAGCATGGTTACATGCAATTGACGACACAAAATTGTAAAAAACATGCGCTTTTTTTCACATGTTTAACATCGACATAATGGGAAAATGATGAGATAATAAAAGAAAATTCAGAATACTAAAGAGGTGTTTCTAATAAGGAGCACCTCTTTTCACCAACAAAAAGGGGGGAAAGAAGTATGCTTCAATCTAATATGGATGTGAGTTTAGAAAGTTTAGTAAGCTCATTACAGTCTACTCGAAGCACGCTATTATCAGAAATTGAAATGTTAAATGATACAGAAGTGAATGTAAAGCCACGCCGTGATAAATGGAGTATTATTCAAATTTTACACCACTTGCATTTAGTTGAACAATCTGTCACGTCTGCCCTTGTATATGCTTTACAAAAAAATGAAAGAAACATGACTCCATTTAAAGACCTCCAACTTACGCTTGATCGCACACATAAACGAGAAGCTCCTCAGCAAATGCAACCAACAGAAACTTTAATGAAAAAACAGCAAGGAATTCAATTACTAGAACATTCACGACAAGAACTATTACATGCGCTTCATAGTGTTATAGATGAAAAAGATCTATTTGAAAATGGATTAAAGCATCCTGTTTTTAATGATCTGAATTTGTATCAATGGATTCAATTTCTTGATTTGCATGAACAAAGACATCTTACGCAATTAAAAGAGGCGAAACATGCAATTTTGCAGCGCTAAAGTGGAAGAAGTGGGAAACCACTTCTTTTTTTGATACGTGCATAGTTTTCTTTCTTATTTTGGAATACTACATGGAGAAAGAAAAGAAGGAGTTGAAAAAATATGTCTAAGAAGAAGCGAGAAGAAGAGCGTGCCTGGAAAGCGCGTAAAGAAAATCAACAACCGCACGGAAAAGTGAAAGCTTTTGCTGAATTAGTTGAAGGAACAGAAAAAACGTGATGATTATTTCATCACGTTTTTTGTATGAGTGGAAAAGTTAATAAAAAGGTTGTACCTGTTCCTTTTTCACTTATAATATCAATTTTTCCATTCATAGCTTGAACAACACTGAATACGACCATCATTCCAAGTCCAGTGCCTTTTTCTTTCGTTGAATAGAAAGGCGAGCCAAGACGTTTTACTTGTTCTGAATCCATACCGACTCCTGTATCTTTTATATATAACTGAATATGCTTATGATCAGGAACTAATGTGAAATAAAGATCACCGCCTTTTGGCATAGCCTCAATGCAATTTTTTAAAATATTTAATAAACATTGATTTAGTTTTTGCTTTTCTCCAGCGATAAAAAAAGAAGTGCTTTGCTTTATATAATGAGTACGTACATTTGTTAAATTAGCAAGTGGTGTAATTAACGATAATGCATGTAGTAATTCTTCTTCTAACTGTAATGTTTGTTCTTTTTCAATGCTTGGTTTGGCAAAGGTTAAATAATCTGTAAGAACATGATTTGCTTGTTCGATGCCATTAATGGCAATGTCGATATATAATTTCCGTTCCTGCTCAGTGCATGTATCTGATTGTAACAGTTGTAAAAAACCTTTCGTTGAAGTTAATGGATTGCGAATTTCATGAGAGATAGACGCTGCCATTTCACCAATTAAATGAAATTTTTCAGCATTTATAAGTTCGTTTTGGAGACGAACTTGAGTTTGTAATATGTGTAGTAAATATAAAATTAGGATTGTACCAAGCATTGAACATAACTCATACACAATAATATGCGGTATATAATCAGCCTTATTTGTAACCTTTGAAAGGAAGAAGGGTATCCAACTAAATCCGTATGTGAGACTGTAGATAATAGCAAGTGTTATTTTTATACGATTAGAAGTTCGATTGAAAAATTTATATGTTAATAATAGAACAATAAATAGAATAACAGAACCGATAAGAGATGGGAAAACACCTACCCCACCTAATAATAAGCGATATATGTTTAATACAACTAAGATAGAACCACCAGCAATAGGCCCTCCCGTTAATGTACCGACAATTAATACAATATGGCGCATATCAAATTGAAAACCATTATTTGTTTTTGCTGCAAATGTAATACAGAGTACGGTAGCGAGGCAACAGAGTACAATGAATATAGCTGAATTTAATTTAGGAGAGCGTTTCCCTTTTTGATTCCAAAATAAATGATATACGAGCATTGTAATAAGGATGAATAATATATTTAAAAAGAGATAAATAATAAAGGATTTCAGTGGGATGCCTCCTCTCTGCTTATATTAAATTAATCATACTATAAAATGAAAGAAATGAAATGATAAATAGCGGAAAAATCAGAAATTTTTACGCTAGTATACAATATGTTACAATAAGCTGTGTCAATGAAAGAAGAAATTCCGTGCACCGCGCGGGAGAGGTTCGCGAACTCCCTCTATAAAAAACTATGGAAACAACAATATCCTTAGGTATTGTTTTGTTTTTTTATTGTGACAGTTCAAGAACGTTCTTTCTTCTTATTTATAGTAGAGAAGGAGAATGAGTGAAATGAAAAAAGAAAAAGCAGTTGTTGTTTTTAGTGGAGGACAAGATAGTACAACATGTTTATTTTGGGCAATAGAGCAGTTTGCAGAGGTAGAAGCTGTAACGTTTAATTACAATCAACGTCATAAGCTAGAAATTGATTGTGCAGCGGAAATTGCAAAAGAGCTAGGAATAAAGCATACGGTACTAGATATGAGTCTATTAAATCAACTTGCTCCAAATGCGTTAACGAGAACGGATATGGAGATTACACATGAAGAAGGTGAATTGCCGTCGACATTTGTAGATGGACGAAATTTACTCTTCCTATCATTTGCTGCTGTATTGGCAAAACAAGTTGGAGCACGTCATATTGTAACGGGTGTATGTGAAACTGATTTCAGTGGTTATCCAGACTGCCGTGACGTGTTTGTGAAATCGTTAAATGTTACTTTAAATTTATCTATGGATTTCCCGTTTGTCATTCACACGCCACTTATGTGGATTGATAAAGCTGAAACATGGAAATTATCAGATGAACTTGGAGCATTTGAGTTTGTTCGAGAAAAAACATTAACATGTTATAACGGAATCATTGGTGATGGTTGCGGTGAATGTCCAGCATGTCAACTTCGTAAAGCAGGATTAGATACGTACCTACAAGAACGCGAAGGAGCGAACAACTAATGGATAACTTTTTTGGATTTCGCATCGTAGAGAATTTGCAAAAAATGGACAAGGATATTCAGCGTAAACAACTCAAATATCATAATAAAAGAGTAATGGTCAGCAAGGAATTTACATTTGATGCAGCACACCATTTACATTGTTATGAAGGGAAATGTAAAAACTTACATGGTCACACATATAAAGTTGTATTTGGAATTAGTGGATATGTAAATGAAATAGGTCTTGCAATTGACTTTGGAGATATAAAAGAAATTTGGAAGAATGAAATAGAAATTTATTTAGATCATCGTTATTTAAACGAAACGTTACCAGCAATGAATACGACTGCTGAAAATATGGTCGTTTGGATTTATGAAAAAATGGCAGAAGCACTAACAAAAGAGAATCGAGTGAACGAATATAAAGGAGCTCGCGTTGAATTTGTTCGTCTATTTGAGACGCCGACTAGTTATGCGGAAGTAAGACGGGAGTGGATGCTCGATGAGTAAAATCCCTGTCTTAGAAATATTCGGTCCGACTATTCAAGGTGAGGGAATGGTCGTAGGACAAAAGACAATGTTTATCCGTACAGCTGGTTGTGATTATAGCTGCGCTTGGTGTGATTCTGCTTTTACGTGGGATGGATCGGCTAAAGATCAAATTAGACAGATGACAGCAGAAGGTATTTGGGACGAGCTTGTTGCAATTGGAGGAGAAAATTTTTCTCATGTTACGATTTCAGGCGGAAATCCGGCATTACTGAAAAATATTGAGTTTCTTCTTTCTATATTAAAAGAAAATGGAATGCGAACGGCAATTGAAACACAAGGGAGTAAATGGCAAGATTGGTTACTTCAAATTGATGAGGTAACAATTTCTCCAAAACCACCAAGTTCGACGATGAAAACAGATTTTCAGAAGTTAGATGCTATTATTCAGAAACTAGCAGGAAAAGATATTAGTTTAAAAGTAGTAGTATTCGATGATCATGATTTTGAATATGCAGTTAAGATGCACGAACGTTATCCAGGTGTACCATTTTTCCTGCAAGTAGGAAACGATGATACAAAAACAGTGGATGATGCGATGCTTATTAAAAAATTATTAGATAAGTATGAGTGGCTGATTGATAAAGCTGTAAATTGTAAAGAGATGAATGATGCAAAAGTATTGCCTCAGCTTCATGCGTTAGTATGGGGAAATAAACGCGGCGTATAACGAGAAGGGATGTTTAAAATGACAGGAAGATTAGATGAAGATTTAAAAGATGTAACATTACTAGGAAATCAAAATACAAAATATTTATTTGAATATAGCCCAGAAATATTAGAGGTATTTGATAATAATCATCCAAACCGTGATTATTTTGTAAAATTCAATTGTCCTGAATTTACAAGTTTATGCCCGAAAACAGGACAACCAGATTTTGCAACAATTTATATTAGCTATATTCCAGAGCAAAAAATGGTAGAGAGTAAATCTTTAAAGTTGTATTTATTTAGTTTCCGCAATCATGGTGATTTCCACGAAGATTGCATGAACGTTATCATGAACGATTTAATTAAATTAATGGATCCACGTTACATTGAGGTATGGGGGAAATTTACACCACGTGGTGGTATTTCAATTGATCCATACTGCAACTACGGTCGCCCAGGGACAAAGTATGAACAAATGGCTGACTACCGCATGATGAACCACGATCTATATCCGGAAACAATTGATAATCGTTAATAGAAAGAAAGGGCCTGTATAGTATACAGGCCCTTTCTTTCTATTATATTATGCATTTTGATTAACGACAGTATAGTTTTTATGACTTACAACTGTAAGAGGTTCCATATCTAGTTCTCTAAAATTCTTCATAATTGTTATATCAACAATAACAGAGTTTTGATTTACTTTTTGAACACGGCCTTGCATTCCACCTTTAAATTCGATGATATCTCCAGTTTCTGCGATCTGCATAAGCAACTCTCCTTGTTACAGTTTTCCCAAAAAAAGAATAAATTTGGGTTTTTTTATTTCCTCCTATTTTGAACCATATTTCCTACTTTGTAAATGTTTCCAAAGTAAAAATTCGAAAAATATTCACTTTTTGTAAGAAAATATGTAGAAAATCCATGTTATTTGAAAAAAATAGCAAAAATGCGGGAATCTTTATATCGAGGTATAATGAAAAAGTAGAATAACCTGCTGAAGTGGGAGAAATTAGAGGCGGTAAAATGATGTTTGAATTTGTGGGGAGTGTTATAGCTTTAATGTTATTTTTATTTTCTTATATGCATTTAAAAAAGATTCGTCAATATGATACGAGTACATATTTTGATGGGATGGATAGTATCCATGCTTCGATAACACATGATAGTGGTGGGGAGATGTAAAGGTATATGACTTTCTTTTCTTGCGTGGTATGATGTTTAGAACTAGTGCATAATAGAGTTCGTAAGTGATGAATGGAGAGTGAAAAGAATGAAGATTTCTTTTATTCGTCATGGTTGTTTAGGTCTTATAAGAGAACCGATGACAATTAATTCATTTCACGAATGGATGAAACAGTATGATTCCGAGTCAATGATACAAAAAGCTAAAATGCCGATAGAAACAATAGAGGCAATTGAAGCAGCGAAATTTGTCTTAACAAGTGATCAAAGGCGTGCTGTACAATCAGCAGCTGAATTAACGGATTCTTTATCTTTTATGCAAAACTCTCTTTTTAGAGAAGCTGAAGTTCCTTCATACTTTTTTGCTCCGAAGTGGTTGAAATGCACAATTAAGGTATGGATGTTCATTGGACGCACATTATGGATACTTGGCTACCATAAAGATGTTGAGTCTTATAAGGAAGTAAGAGAGAGGGCAAGGCAAGCGGCTTACCTGTTACATCGTTATGCTCTCGTACATGGAAGTATTGCTCTTGTAGGTCATAATTATTTTAATTCGATGATTGGAACGGAGCTGAGGGCAATGGGATGGTCTGGTTCTCCTATTTTGCATAGAAAGCCATGGGGATGTACAACATATACGTTTCACGAGGCGATGGATGGAAATATATTAAATACGAATTTAACATAAAAGCACACGATTTATATAAATCGTGTGCTTTCTTTTTAAGATATAGAAATTTTGACGTTTAATGGTTTTACGAGATGAGCATAAGGTTCGCCTACTAGCATAACAATTTCATCTTTTTTATAACCTAACTTTTCGTATAGTGAATAGGCGCGTGTGTTTTCTAAATTAACAAGTAAAGCGATTTTTTCATGCCCTTTTTCAGTTGCATAGATTTCGGCAGCTTCAATTAATTTAGAACCAATACCTTTTCCACCGTGTGCACTTGAAACTGATAATGTATCAATGTAATACTCATCAAGCTCAGCTTCTTTTTCTAACGTAATCGATTCATCTTTATGTAATTCTCTTAAGTGATGTACAATTGGTGCGTCAAGCTGTGTTGCTTCACTACCGTGATAAGCGACAATAATTCCAACTGCACTCTCGTCTTGTTCATAAATAAAACAGTTTTCGTAGCTCAGACGGTTATTTTCTTTTGAGAACCATGTCTCAAGTCCTAGTAATACTTCTGCTTCAACTGTGCTACCTGTGATTTTTTCAGCAATTTCATGCAGAGCATTATACAATAAAGGAGCTATTGCCATTGCATCTGTCTTTTTTGCTTTCCGAATCATAGTATCCCTCCTAGTTCTATTTGTATATTGTAGCATAGTGGTATGGAACTTTGCATAATTGAATGCCGAAATGTTTGATATAGAGAAGTAGCTATGTTAGTATATGATATTTAGTGGACATATAGTAAAACGATATTGTTTGCGAAATAACGAAAATAAAATCATGGCATAACAACGAGATAAAGTGAAATGTTAATCAGTAAGATTTTTTGTTCATTCCACGACTGATTAGTAGTCAGCACCAATCGGATTACCCGCAAATAGCGGGATAATTTTACAGTTGTTGACCTATAGAATATACGATAGAATAAAATATTGCAGAGAGGTGAAATACATGGATAAAGAATTAGCAAATACAATTTTAGATCAGCTGAAAAATGGTGAAATAACGGAGTATGTTGTTACGAAAGATGTATTTTATACGTTCAGAGAAGTTGTTGTAAATAGAGAAGACTTTAAGCATTTCATTGGTAACGCACAGCGAGGCGGGCAAGTGATTTATACATATTCAGAAACGCCACGTTCATAAAGGGGAATTTTGATCAGCAGGGCATCCTTCACTAATTAGTAGCCTTCACCAACCGGACGTTTAATGTGGGATAAATAAAAGATAAAGGAGAGGGGAATTATGGGCGATTTTAAACAAAGCATTTTACCACATTGGGATTATATGTGGAAAGATAGAGCCGGCAATAGATTTATGGGAATGGTTATGTATCCAGAGAAACGAAAATGTTCAGCAAAAATGCTTCAGAAAATAAAAAGAGCATATGAAGAAGCGATAGAAATTAAAGTAACTGTACAAGTTCAACATACATATCAGTACGTAGAAGGAATGATTGTATACTTTGATGAAGAGGCTCCTGTATGTACAATGCTTGATAAAGATGAAAATCCACATCACATATTTGTAAAAGATATTTTGCGTATTGAGCACTCTGAATAAACTTTTCATAAATAAATTGAAGTTCCATAATAATAATCTTTTTCTATAATAGTTATCTTTTAGTATGTAACGAAAAACGAAAGTATATGTATAATATATTTAATAAGGTAAATTTGATAAATGTAATCGTTTTTTAGAGCAGATTATAGTTTCATATCTGTTCTTTTTTGCGTGATGCTGGAGAAATATATTTCTCCAGCATCTACCGTTTTATGACAAAATATATTGTTAACTTTTTTAAAAATAAGGTTAAATTCGTTGACAACTTTTTTGAAAAGCACTTTATTGACATGAGTTTTAGAATGTTGTTTCATAGTCATTGTATTGAAAAAAAACGGCTATCATGTCGAAAAGTAAAATTTAAAAAAAGAAAGAATTTATACATATATCTTGTGTCTTATTTTGAAACGTAATACAATATATAGAGAAATCAAGAACAACATATAGAGAATATAGATTTGAGAGGGAGGGTCGGAAATGTTAGTTGCATATGATTCTATGACAGGAAACGTGAAGCGTTTCATTCACAAATTAAATATGCCGGCCGTTCAAATTGATGAAGATCTAGTAATAGATGAAGACTTTATTCTTATTACGTATACAACAGGTTTTGGCAATGTACCAGAACGTGTTTTAGACTTTTTAGAGCGCAATAATGAAAAATTAAAAGGCGTATCTGCAAGCGGCAATCGTAACTGGGGAGACATGTTCGGTGCAAGTGCTGACAAGATTTCTACTAAATATGAAGTGCCTATTGTATCAAAATTTGAGTTATCTGGAACAAATAACGATGTAGAATATTTTAAGGAAAGGGTGCGGGAGATTGCGACACATTGAACTGAATAATGAAATCACGCAAATGCAGGACGGTTTTTATCAGCTTCATAAAGATAAAGAGGCATTAGAAGTCTTTATGGAAGAAGCTAGAGAGAATACCGTTCCTTTTAATAGCGTGGCAGAGCGAATGGAGTATATGAAAGAACATGATTACTATTACAACGTTCTGGACGAGTATAGCTTGGAGGAAGTAGAGGAAGTATATAACATCGCTTATGGTGAAAACTTCGAGTTCCAATCTTATATGGCAGCATCTAAGTTCTACAAAGATTATGCGTTAAAAACGAATGATCAAAAACAATACTTAGAAAGCTATGAAGATCGTGTAGCAATTGTTTCATTATACTTAGGACGCGGTGATGTTTCGAAAGCAAGACAATTCGCAAGCATGATTGTAAAACAAAACTACCAACCAGCGACACCAACCTTTTTAAATGCGGGAAGAAGCAGAAGAGGAGAAATGGTGTCTTGTTTCTTGTTAGAGATGGACGATAGCTTAAATTCAATCGGCTTTAACATTAATACTGCGATGCAATTATCGAAAATCGGCGGGGGAGTAGCTTTAAACTTATCTAAGCTACGCGCACGCGGTGAGCAAATTAAAGGTATTGACAACGCTGCAAGTGGCGTAGTACCTGTTATGAAGTTGCTTGAAGATTCGTTTTCATATGCGAATCAGCTTGGCCAACGAAAAGGTGCCGGTGCAGTATATTTAAACATTTTCCATTGGGATATTATTGAATTCCTTGATACAAAAAAAATAAATGCCGATGAGAAGAGCCGTATTCAGTCTCTATCAATCGGAATTATCGTTCCAAGTAAGTTCTTTGAGCTTGCTGAGAAAAACGAACCTTTCCATGTTTTCGCGCCTTATACGGTTTATAAAGAATATGGCAAGCATTTAGATGATATTGACATTGATGAAATGTATGATGAATTAATGAGCAATCCGAAAGTGAAGAAGAAGCCACTAGATATTAGTGCACGTGATATGCTTATTAAAATCGCTATGATTCAGCTTGAGTCTGGTTACCCATACTTAATGTTTAAATCAAATGCAAATAATCAACATCCATTGAAGGATATTGGAACTGTGAAGATGTCGAACTTATGTACAGAAATCTTCCAGCTTCAAGAAACTTCAGAAATAAATGATTACGGTACAGATGACATTATCCGTCGTGATATTAACTGTAACTTAGGATCGTTAAATATCGTAAACGTAATGGAAAATAAAGAAATTCGTGAAGCAGTTCATGCGGGAATGGAAGCTTTAACAGCTGTTTCTGATATGACGATTATTCCGAATGCACCAACTGTGAAAAAAGCAAATGACGAGCTTCATTCAGTTGGACTTGGAGCAATGAACTTACACGGATATTTAGCAAAAAATAAAATCGCTTATGAAAGTGCAGAAGCGAAAGAATTCGCTCGTACATTCTTTATGATGTTAAATTACTACTCTATTGAGAAAAGTATGGAAATCGCTACAGAAAAAGGCGAGACATTTAAAGACTTCGATAAATCTGATTATGCGAATGGCACATACTTTGAAAAGTATGAAACGACAGATTACAGCCCAGTAACTGAAAAAGTTCAGCAACTATTTGAAGGAATTCATATTCCAACAAAAGAAGATTGGACAAGTTTAAAAGAGCAAGTGCAAAAGAATGGTTTATACAACTCATATCGTCTTGCCATTGCTCCAACACAATCAATCAGTTACGTTCAAAATGCAACTTCAAGCGTAATGCCGATCGTAAGTCAAATCGAATCAAGAACATATGCGAACGCGACAACATATTATCCAATGCCGTATTTATCAAAAGATACGTTCTGGTACTATAAATCTTCTTACGATATGAATCAGTTTAAATTAATTGATTTAATCGCAGAAATTCAAGAACATATTGACCAAGGAATTAGTACAATTCTTTACGTTAATAGTGATATTTCAACACGTGAATTAGCACGTTACTACATCTATGCACATAAAAAAGGCTTAAAGAGTCTGTATTATACGAGAACACGTAAATTAAGCGTGGAAGAGTGTGTGGCTTGTACCGTTTAATATAAAAAGTGAGACATGATGAGCAGGGTTTTCTGAACCCTGCTCATGCTTAGTTATCATATTTAGAGAAGGGGCGATTTAATGCGTGCGGTAAACTGGAACAAAAAAGAAGATGATTTTAGTTTAATGTTTTGGAAGCAAAACATCGCTCAGTTTTGGACAGAAGAAGAAATTGCGGTTTCGTCTGACAAAAATACTTGGGTGCAATTATCGAAAGAAGAGCAAATTGCTTATAAGCGTGTATTAGGTGGTTTAACACTTTTAGATACGAAACAAGGTGGCGAAGGAATGCCACTTGTACTTGTTCATCTTGAAAATTTACAAGCTAAAAGTGTATTAGCTTTCATGGGAGCTATGGAAGAAGTACATGCGAAGAGTTACAGTCATATCTTTACAACGTTAGCTACTGAAGAAGAAATTGATGATATTTTTGACTGGGTAGACAATCATCCATTACTTGAGAAAAAGGCCGGTATTATTACTGGTTACTATCGTCGTTTGTTAAAGCCCGAAGTAACGAAAAAAGAGCTATATATGGCAATGGTAGCAAGTGTGTTCTTAGAAAGTTATTTATTCTATAGTGGATTCTTCTATCCGCTTTACTTAGCTGGTCAAGGAAAACTAACAGCAAGTGGTGAGATTATCAACTTGATAATTCGTGATGAGTCAATTCACGGCGTATTCGTCGGTATTTTAGCACAACAAATCTTCGCAGAACTTTCTGCAGAAGAGCAACAAGAAGTGCAAAAAGAAACACAAGAGTTATTAATGGAACTATATGAAATTGAAATGGCCTATACAGAAGAAATTTACACTTCTATCGGTCTTGTAGAAGATGTAAATCGTTTCGTTCGTTACAATGCGAATAAAGGGCTTATGAACTTAGGACTTGAGCCGAAGTTTGAAGAAGAAGAAATTAACCCAATCGTTTTAAATGGTTTACGTACAGATACGAAAAACCATGATTTCTTCTCTGTAAAAGGAAATGGTTACGTAAAAGCAACGAACGTTGAAAAGTTAGCTGACGATGACTTCGTGTTTAACTTTTAATATAGGATTATAAAGAAAAGCTGTCTTATTCATTGATAAGACAGCTTTTCTTTATAATTTTGTTTACATAACACTATTATTTCTATATAGCGATTTGTGTTTGGGAAGTTCTATTCGGTTAACGGATAGAACTTTTTGTAATTAAATGGGTATTTACAAACTTTTTGTATCAGTGTATTATTTAACTAGTACACCGATACAAAAGGAGGGAAGAAATGAAAATAGAGTTTTCTCCAAATATACCAATTTACATTCAGGTAATGGAATACATAAAAAAAGAGATCGTAACAGGACATTTATTGCCTGGTGATAAAATTCCCTCTGTCCGTGAATTAGCGAGTGAATTACAAGTGAATCCAAATACGATTCAGCGTACATTTCAAGAGCTAGAACGGGATGGAGTTGTTGTAACACGTAGAGGAATGGGACGGTATGTAACGAATGAAGGGGAGAAAATTATGGAGCTGCGAAAAGAGATGGCGAAAGAATTACTTCATTCTTTTATAGATGGAATGGACAATTTAGGTTTTTCAGAAGAAGAAATTCTTACAATTCTTCGTTCTTCATTACATGAAAAGAGGGAGGAGAGCCAATGACAGAGCTATTAAAAATAGAAAACTTATGGAAGAGATACGGATTAAAAGCAGTGATCCGTGAATTAAACATAGAGATTACGGAAGGGAAAATCGTTGGGCTTGTTGGAGATAACGGGAGCGGGAAAACGACGTTATTGAAAATGATTGCAGGCTTGCAACACCCTTCTGAAGGTAGTATCACAATAGATGGTAAAAAGGTAGGATTACAGACGAAAGAAATCGTTTCATTTATGTCCGATAAGCCAGTCTTTGATGATTGGATGACTGTAAAAGACGCTTTATTTTTCTACCGAGATTTTTATAAAGACTTCGATATTCAAAAAGCGGTAGATACGATTGCAGAATTTAAAATACCGTTAGAAGAAAAAATTACAGCATTGTCAAAAGGTATGATAGAGAAGCTGCAAATTATTTTAACATTTTCTCGAAAAGCGAAGCTATACGTACTGGATGAGCCATTGGGCGGGATAGATCTTGTTTCTAGAGAACATGTACTTGAGCTAATACTTAAATTTTATCGTGAAGATTGTACGCTACTTATATCGACTCATTTAATAAGAGAAATCGAAAATATATTCGATGAAGTAATCTTTTTGAAAGATGGAGAAATAATATTGCATGAAAATGTGGAAGAACTACGATTTCAAAAGGGTAAAGCAGTACATGAGCTGTTTAAGGAGGCCTATGAGAAATGAGTCAGCTTTTTCTTTATCTGTATAATTGTAATAAGAGAAAGATAGCCATTATTTACTTTGGTTTTATTACAGTTTCATTAATTCTTTTATTTAATATGAAAGGAGTTTCAGGAGTTAGAATTTCAGGTAGGCAAGATATAATAATTATTATATTCTTTATCGTACTAGGTATAAATGGATTTGCAATTCTTTTAACAGGTATATCGTCTTTTCGGAAAATGTTAAAAGACTCTATGCTACGTTATACTTCTATTTCAGCAAAAAAGTATATATGTGCAAATATTTTATTCTGTGTACTACTCTTTATGATTTTGCTAGGAATAGGAATCATTTTTCTATACTATTTTTCTTTAAATATTTACAATGGAAAAACTAATTTAGGTATTCAGCAAGCAATACACAGTTTATATAATTATGGAATATTACATCATATGTTATCTATTTTCTTATGGGGACTAGATTTTCTTAATATGCTAGTTTCTATTTATTTTATTATAGTAATTGTAAAGCTATTAAATGTGAAATCATCGATGAATAAAGTTGCTTGTTTAGTTTTATTCGTCATTTTTACCGCATTTAATGGAGGAATAACGTATATTTTTCAGCAAATAGAAAAGTATGTGTTTGCTATAAATAATATTGGATTTATAGATCAAAATGGTTTTTTAAATACATCATTTTATTCTGGTACAGAGGTTACAATTTTAAATCTATTTTTTAATTGTTTATTAACAATTATATTACTAGTAGTTACAGGTCACATAGTCGATAAAAAACTAGAAGTCTAAAGGAGGAATCAGCATTGGGAAACGTAGTAGTAAAGTTAGAGAATGTTCGAAAAAGGATTGGTGGAACGGAAATTATTCGTGGTTTATCATTTGAGGTTCGTGAAGGAGAAGTATACGGATTCCTTGGACCGAACGGTAGCGGTAAGACGACGACGATCCGTATGATGACAGGTCTTATTTCAATGACAGAGGGCGATATTACAATTTGTGGACATAGTATTCGCTCGGAGCGTGAAAAGGCACTAGAGCAAATTGGAGCGATTGTAGAAAATCCTGAACTATATGATTATATGACAGGAATGCAAAACTTAAAGCATTTTGCGAACATGGCCATTACTCCAATTAGTAAAGAGCGGATTGCTGAGATTGTAAAGCTTGTTGAATTAGAGCATGCGATTCATAAAAAGGTGAAAACATATTCACTTGGTATGAAACAACGTTTAGGAATTGCACAGGCATTACTTCATCAGCCGAAAATCTTAATTTTAGATGAGCCGACAAATGGATTAGATCCAGCTGGTATTCGCCAAATTCGTGATTATTTACAACGTTTAGCGAAAGAAGAGAATATTGCTGTAATCGTATCAAGTCACTTATTGAGTGAAATTGAATTAATGTGTGATCGCGTTGTTATTATTAAACAAGGCGAGTTTGTACAAGAGTACAACTTACATGAAAAAGTGAAACATGATGAGGCAGTCGTTGTAGCGTTTGAAGTAGATGAAGCTCAGAAAGCGAATGAAATCATTAAAGGTAAAGCAAAAGGGAATGTAATTGTAGCATCTGTAACAAAAGACAACATTCCGCAACTCGTAAAAAAACTTGTGCATGCTGATGTGCTTGTATACGGAGTTACTGTTCAAAATAAAACGTTAGAGGATGAGTTCTTAGCGATTACTGGGGGAGTGAAAGCGTAATGTTTAAATTAATTCAAAATGAATTTTTAAAGTTGCATGCGAAAAAAGGTATGTATATTTTAATTGGTGTCATTGCGGCACTCGAAATTTTAGGTACTTTAGCAATGTTGAAGTGGGGAAAAGGTGATGAGTTTAAGGGATCATATTTAGATTATGCAAACTCAGAGATTGGCTTAATTGTTTTATTTACAACGATTTTTGGGATTACACTTGCTGCCCGTACTATTACTGATGAGTTCCAAAAAGGTACAATTAAACAATTGTTAATCCGTCCAAGAAAAAGACTTGCAGTTTTATTTTCTAAATATATTACAGTGTTATTAGCAATGTTATTTATCGTATTAGCTGGTATGCTAATTGCAATGATTATTGGCGGTATTGTAATGGATGGTAGTAAAACAGAATTAACGTTAGGAATCGTAATGAAGTCCACTTTATATCAACTACTTTCACCGTTCTTTTTTGCAACACTTGCATTTTTCCTAGCAAATGTCTTTAGAAAGTCTGTATTACCATTAATTATTACGATGTTCCTATTCTTCTTACAAGGTGCAATTAATATGGTATTGATAATGTTTGCAAAAGGTGTAGCGAAGTTTGTAGTATTCAACCATTTGGATTTAAGAGCTTACGATAGCAATAAATTAATCAATGGTGGAATGGAACCAACATTTACAGAATTTACGTTTACAACTTCATTATTACTTGTAGCGGCATACTTTGTTGTGTTACTTGTAGCATCAAGTGCATTATTCCAAAAACGTGACGTATTATAATAAAAGAAATCCCCGCTTGTAAAAACGGGGATTTTTATTACATAAATTTCACTTGGATTGCAACTTGAAGAATAGCGATATGTTATTTTAAGAGATATGCTGTTTGAAATGATTTGAGAAAAATAGGAAGAATTTCAACTAGATTCATATTGCAATTTAGTTATCCAATTATTTATAAGGAAAGGACGCCTATAAAATATTGATTCAAGTTTTACTTTATTTTTTACTATCTTTGGGGGTGTTTCATATGCACTATGCATTTTCACGTATAAGACTACGTAGTTTTTTTGGATGGATGATTATAGGGGTGTTCCTTACAATGATTCCATTAAGTCTAGCAAATGTTTCTGAGAATACGATGGAGGTTATTTCACAAATAACTGTATTTTTTGTATTTCCGTTACTTTGGCTATACGTAAAAACAAATAAAAATAATGTTGTATTTAACAGTTTTTTTGATAAGCCAGGACGTTTATCTTGGGGATTAATTGTATTAGCAACGATAATGGGGATGATTTTTTCAGTTGGCATATCTCAGATTCAATTTTACATATTAGCACATACGTTACCGAATTTCTTAGTTACTATGCTAGAAGACGGAAATGTTATTAATACGAGTAACGTATATATGACGATATTTACTTTCATTTCAGCATGTGTGTTAGCACCTATTATGGAAGAGGTTATTTTTAGGGGATTTTTCTTACAGCGAATGGCTCATAAATGGGGAATTAAAAAAGCTGTAATTATATCTTCAATTATTTTTGGCCTAGGACATTTTGATGTTATTGGTGCGTTCATGTTTGGTGTCGTTATGTGTCTTTTATACATAAAGACAAAAAATATATGGACGAATATAGCTGTGCACGCTCTAAATAATTTGATTGCAACAAGTATGCAATTTTTCGGTGGAGAAGAAAGTGGTACAATCTCAATTACTGAATTACAAGCGCAAAGTAATTTATGGATTGGTATCGGTCTTACAGTTGTTGGATTACTATGGTTAATTCCTTATGTTTGGAAACAATGGCGTATAGTAAAAGAAGTTGGCGTGCCACCAGTACGTTTTATAAATGAGCAAAAAGTAGAGAGTGCATCACATGAAAATGAAGTGTATAGTCAAGTGATCGTAACCGATAGATTGATGGCCATAGAGTTACCAGATGAGGCTGTAAATAAGCTTCGGTTAGAAGAAAGTGATTATGTAACAGTATCTGTAGAAGAAGATAAAATCGTTATAAAGAAAGCACATAATAGATAATTAAAAAGTAGCTCTTAGGAGCTACTTTTTAATTTGTAATAATTTCTACACGAAAATTATTACCGTTCTTTACATATTTAATATCTGTAACAGTGCGGACCGTCTTTAAAATCTCCACTTTTTCACCAATTCGCGGGATGGTTGGAACATTATCCCAAATACCAAGCAAGTCATCTAATTGTGCCGTTTTTTCATAAAACCAGATTTTCAATGTAAAGCCCCTTTCTCGAACTTTATGTATTTTAATACATAATATATTATTTTTATTCTTATTGTAAGGGGTTTTTTTATATTTTATGAATAAAAATAAATTAATCTTCTGGGAAGATATGTTCAATATCAGGAGTAAGAGATACTTCTGATAATACGATATGAGAAACTGTCGTTGCATATGAAGAAACATCATTGATAAATTCTTCAAGTTCAACGAGTGAAGGAACAGAAATTTTTACAATGTAGCATAAGCTTCCTGTTACTCGGTAACAAAAACTTGCAGATGGATAAGACTGAATAAATTGTTGCATACGTGTTGTATCACCATTCTTTAAGGTGATTTCTAAAATACAATCTAAAACTAGTCCTGCCTTTTTATAATCAATATCAATTGTGTATTTTTGAATAACACCTTCGCTTTCGAGCTTACGAACACGTTCTGAAGTAGACGGAGCAGATAAGTTTACTCGTTTAGCCAATTCACGCATCGAAAGGCGACTATCATTATATAATTCATTTAAAATTTTTCGATCAACACGGTCTAATTGCATTTGTAAATATACCTCCAGTAAAATAATGATTTTTGTAAAGGGAAAATATAAATTAAGATTCATATGAAATGTAAAGTGAACGTTATTTATTTTACAATAAAACAGAAGGAAATAGGAGGGGAAATGATGGAGAGAATTTCATTATCAAATGTAGGAGATACAAAGTTTCAAAAGTTATTAGGGCATAATTCGGATATATTACACTCGTGGAGTAAGTTAGAAGATACACTGTACAATAAAGGAACTCTTTCAGCAGAGTTGAAGGAGCAAGTGAGAAGAACATTAGCGTATGGGAATGAATGTCCGTACTGTATGGCAAAGGGAAGACCAGATGATGTGCAAAAGGCAGAGGAGATTGGTGTAGCCGTTACTTTTGCGCATACATTTGTTCATGACCGAAAAGCAATAGATGATACTATGTTTCACGCATTAAAACAATATTGGACAGAAAAAGAAATTGTAGAGCTTTGCGCCTATGTTTGCTTTATTACTGCGTCACAACAACTTGGTTTTCTATTTCAATTACAGCCAAATTAAGGGGGAAATGATGACAAATCAAATAGCACTTATCATGATCGATGTACAAAAGGCATTTCAATTACCAGATTGGGGCGAGAGAAATAATATTTTTGCTGAAGAAAACATGAGAATTTTGTTAGAAGAATGGAGAAAAAGGAAACGACCAGTTTTTCATATTCAACATGTAAATAAAGAAAATGCTCAGTCAATGTTTTATGAGAGAGCGGAAACGGTAAACTTTAAAGAAGAAGTGCAACCACTACTTGGTGAAGTGGTTATTCAGAAATTCGTTAACAGCGCGTTCATTGGGACAAATTTAGAAGAGCGATTAAGAAAGAACAAATGTAATGCAGTAGTGGTTGTAGGATTAACGACAAATCATTGCGTGGAAACTACGACACGAATGGCAGGGAATTTAGGATTTACAACATATTTAGTGAGTGATGCAACGGCTACTTTTAACCGTAAAGGTTTAGATGGTAAGGAGTATAGTGCAGAGGATATTCACAATATGACACTTGTAAATTTACATGAAGAGTTTGCTACGATTGTGAAGACAAAAGAAGTATTAAAATTATTTTAAGAAAATAATTGCGAATTATGTAGAAAAAAATAAGAATATTTCGTATAATCTAAGTACAATCATTTTGAAAATAGGGGTGGCATCATATGGAGCAAATTTCAGTAAAGAAATTAGAAGAGGTACTTGTTGTAGCAGGGGATGATAAACAGAAGCAAAAGGAATTTTATGAATTGCTCTTATCTACTGAGTTTTATGTTGCTGGTTCACTAGAAGCAGAGGACGGGGCAACAGAAGGAATACTTCGTTTGCGTCATTTCCAAGGAGAAGGTAGATGGATCGTTCCGTTCTTTACACAAATGGAATTTGTAAAAGATGTGTTGCCAGAAGGAACGCCCCTTATTACGATACGTGGGAAAGAGTTATTTGGTAGCATTGAGAAAGATGCTACAGCTGTATTAAATGTTGGCACTGATATAAGTAAAACATTTATTCCAGAAGAAATTGCAGATATCGCATCTGGACGAATTTTTAATTATTATAAGTAAAAGGAAAAGCGTAATCGCTTTTCCTTTTTAATTTGAATATGGAGTGGCTATACCAGAAGAAATAGAGACTGTTTTATTATTCGTGTTTATTGTCGCTGTAGCTCCAAGTGGAATACCGATGTTTGGACTTATATGTCCAATTGGTAAATCGAATAGGACAGGTATATGATATGGCGCGAAATATTCATATAATATTGTTTGCAATGATTGAGATGGCTTTGAAGGAGTGCAGTCGTGACAACTTGTGAAAATAACGCCCCTGCATTCATTAAACTTTCCAGATAAAAGTAGCTGATTTAACATACGGTCAATGCGGTACGGTTCTTCACCAATGTCTTCAAGTAATAAAAGTGTATTGTCCGTATTTATCTCGTAGGGCGAACCAATTATACTTGTTAACACAGCTAAATTTCCTCCAACTAACGTACTTGTAACTGTACTGTGAGAGCTAGGTACGATACATTCTGATGCAGATAAAATGGTTGAATACGGATGGAATAGCTGATTAAAAGAGGATAAAGATAGGGAATCAATACCTTTTCCTAGTTCTTCAATCATCGGACCATGAAATGTTATAAGCTTTGCATAACGTGAAAAAGCAGTATGTAAAGCTGTAATGTCGCTATATCCCCAAAAGATTTTTTGATTCTGCCTAATAACTTCATATTGAATGTGAGGAAGAAGACGAGCACTTCCATAACCACCTCGTGCACAAAAAATTGCCTTCACTTCATTATTTGTAAATGCTTCATGTATATCGTCAAGCCGAACTTGATCACTTCCGGCTAAAAATCCATATTTCTCGTAAACACTCTTCCCGATTATTACGGATAACCCCATCTCTTGTAATACATTCACACCTTTTAATACATTTTCGATTGTAGGTGGACCAGATGGTGCAATAATCATTACTGTATCACCTTGTTTTAATGCATTTGGATAAATCATTAAGCTCAGCCTCCTTCTCTTTCAATATATTCGCTTCATTTGAGGTCCAACCCTTGCAAAAGCAGGGGAAAGCTTATCAAATAAAGAAGATATAAAGGAAATAGGAGGGAAAATGATGTTTACAAGTCGAGTAACAGACATATTAAAAATTGAGTATCCAGTCGTTCAAGCCGGTATGGCAGGCGCGATTACGACGCCAGAACTTGTTGCAGCAGTAAGTAATAGCGGAGGATTAGGGACGCTTGGAGCGGGCTATATGAGCCCAGAACAAATTCGTGAAGCGATTTATAGAATAAGAGAACTAACAGATAAGCCTTTCGGTGTTAATTTACTTGTAACGAAAGAGATACAAATAGAAGAAGAGAAGATAAATGAGGCGAAAGTATTACTAAGTGGAGTGAATAGAGAATTAGGTATAGAAGTAGAGGGGACGTTAAAGCTTCCAAAAAGCTATAAGGAACAATTACAAGTGCTATTAGATGAAAAAGTACCGGTCGTTAGTTTTGCATTTCAAACGTTAGAAAAAGAAGAAATAAATGCTTTAAAAAGAAGTGGAATAAAAGTTATCGGAACAGCTACCCATGTGAAGGAAGCGAAAGTACTTGCTGAGCTAGGAGTAGATATTATTATCGGGCAAGGTAGCGAAGCAGGAGGGCATAGAGGAACGTTTATTGGGGAAGAACGAGATGCTATGATTGGTACGTTTGCGTTAATACCTCAGTTAGTAGAAGCTGTTCCGCATATCCCAATTGTCGCAGCAGGTGCTGTAATGAGCGGGCAAGGGCTTGTTGCGGCATTGGCACTAGGAGCAGAAGGTGTTCAAATGGGATCGGCCTTTTTAACAAGTGAAGAGAGTGTTACGCACGATGTGTATAAAGAAGCGGTTTTACATAGTACAGATACGAGCACAACTGTAACTCGTGCGTTTTCCGGGAAATATGCACGGGGTATCCGGAATGAATTTATAGAGAGACATGAAGGAAAAGAAGAAGGGCTTCCGATGTATCCAGTGCAAAACGTATTAACTTCTAAAATACGCCAAGAGGCAGCGAAGCAAAATAAGGAAGAATATATGTCACTTTGGGCAGGACAGGCAGCATCGTTGGCACGAATCGAATCAGCTCAGCATGTAGTGGAGCGAGTTATGAAAGAAGCGGAGAATGCAATCGAGCAATTACAAAATATATACAAAAAGACCACTTGAGTAATTCAAGTGGCCTTTTCATTAGTTTGCTTTATAAAATTGTTGGATGGCTTCGTCGATGTAAACCCAGCCTTTCCAACCTAAGTGCATATGATCTTTTAAGAAGTATTTATCGTATTCATGATTTGAGAAGTCGGCAATTGGATAACCAGCTTTTTCAATTTGCTCATGAACTTTCTTATAGTATGCTTCGCGGCGTTCTTTCGGGAAGCCAGCGTAGTCGTACCAAGGACCTTTTACAGGAACAGAAATGAAGAGTGGTTTTGCACCAGATTGTTTTAATAAATCAAGTACAATTTGTAAATCTTCATATTCTGGCGATTGGTCATAAGCATCATTTTTTAAGTAACCTTCACGTTGCTTTAATTTTTTCTTAATTTTGCTATTGAAATAATCATCTTCAATACCGTATTCATTAGATCCAGATTCTACTGCACCTGTTTGATCCGCATGTTTACGAGCCTCTTCCCAGTTCATTTGTTTTAATGAAGGATCAAGCTTTTCTTTGTGCGGTTTAATATTAAACATAGCTGTAAATAAATCTTTACGATCTAAAATATTACGATAAATATAAGCGAAAGGTTTAGCAGCAAGTGCTTTTACTTTATACTTCGTATCATCATAAGCGATACCTTCAAGCGAAATTTTTAATAAAGTTTCTTTTTTTACAATCTCAAAGTTTAATAAACGCTTTGCAATTTGTTTTTTCATTTCAGGTTTTAAATCATTGTTGAAAATGAAGTGGTAACCTTGTTGTTTTGAAAAGTTAGGTGCAAAGTGCGTCTCGTCAATACCTTGTGGTACAAACCATTGCGGAGAAAGAACGAATACCATTTTCTTATCTTTCAATTGATCCATTGTAGATGCGAAGTTTAACACATGTACAAGGTCTTGTGTTCCGCCGCGTCCAAGAAGGAATGGCGTAAATCCTTCAGGCTTTACTTTAAAATAATTAGATGGATGGAAAGCATCCATACGTGCGAATTCCGATGAACCGTACATCGGAAGATATTTTGGATCTGCTAACATCTTTTGCTGTAAAATCATACTTTGAATCTTTTCTTCTTTTAAAGAAGTAGCAGCTTGTTCTACTTTTTCATCACTTAAAAGTGGAAGTAGAAAGCGCGTTGGAATAAGTAAGAATACAGCAAAAAGGGCCAATGCTAAAAGCATCGGACCAAATTTTGCTTTGTTCATCGGATTTCTTCCAACTTCTTAATAACCATGTTTGGTGTAGCCCACTCGTCACGGTCAAAATCAGAAATAGAAACTTCAATATCTAAACGCTCTTGGAATTCAACTAATAAAGATACTACAGCGAAAGAATCAAGAATACCTTCTTCAAATAATTGAACATCTAAGTTTTCTTTCACAATATCGTTTTCACATACTTCTTCTAAAATATCTAATACTTGCTCTTTGAATTCTGCCATTTTTAAAATCTCCTTTATATCCGAAATATATTATATGTGCAACTTCTTAATGGAATAAGAAGGGTGCATTAAAAGTATCTGTTAAGGTGTCCAGAGAAGATTAGGAAACCGAAACATACAACGTGGAACGTAATTACAATCGCAAGGATGCGTGTAAATTTATTGTTGGGCCAAAACTTATGCTTCTTGTTTTTTCGTTCGAAAATATCGAATAAAATAAACAGTGCGGCATGATATAGACCATAAATAATATACTGCGCAACAGCGCTTCCTTGGATATGCCAAATTCCCATAATGAAAAAATTTAAAAATGCACCGATATACGAAATTGTGTAACGGTTCTTAATTAACTTTTTCTTCGTTGCAAAAAAGACGAAACGCATGTAAATAAAATCACGGAACCAGAATGATAAACTCATGTGCCAGCGGTTCCAGAAGTCTTTAATATTACGACTAAGGAAGGGCTTATTAAAGTTTTCTGGCGTTTTAATTCCCATCATATAACTTACACCAATTACAAAAGAGCTATAACCAGCAAAATCAAAGAATAGATATAAGCTATAGCTATACATGTAAATCATATTTGAAAAGATTGTATCGTGTTGAGCGAATGCTGGATCCATACAATATTGTTTTATTAAGTAAGCAATAATAAATTTATACAAGAAACCTTGGAAAATACGATTTAGTCCTGTATATAGTAAATTTTGATATTCTTCAGCGCTAGGTGGCTTTTGAATATCTTTTTGGAATCTTCGGTAACGATCGATAGGTCCTGTTGAAATCGCAGGGAAGAATAAAACGAATTCCCAGAAGTTAAAGAAAGAAAGCTCTTTAATTAAACCATCACGAACTTCAAATACCATTTGAACTGCTCTGAATGTTACGTAAGATATACCTAGAAAAACAACAAGTTTTAACTCAGGTAATAACGATGCAAATGGTGCGATTTTTGCCAAAATAAGAGGCAAAATCGATAAAATAACAGCTATGCAAAATGTGAATGTACTATTATTTTGTTTTCTTAAAATTAAATAGCCTTTAATAAGGACATATTGCCAAATAATAAATGCAGCTAACATCATTGCTTGCTTTGGTTTATCTGAGAAGATAATAGCAAGCATGACTAATGTTAAAACGGCATTATATTTACGCAACATTTTACCTTTTAATCCAGCTATGATAGTAGGTATTAATAAAATGCCCACTATAGCGAAAAAATAAAATGATCCATATGCGGTCATGCTGTAACCTCACTCAATAATTTTTTGCGATCTACCTTTCCATTTGGTGTCATTGGAATAGAAGATTGATACATGAATTTACGTGGAATCATGTAGTTTGGTAATCGCTCATTGAGTTCTTTTTTGATTGCAGATGTTAATTTGAATTCTTTTTCAAACGAATGCTCCCCAGGAACAACAACCGCTAATAAATAATCGTATTTCTCACCTTTTTTAATTGGAACGATAACTGCACCTTCTACGTAAGAACACGCACGAAGGTGATGCTCAATTTCTTCTAATTCCATTCGATAACCATGCAGCTTAATTTGGAAATCAAGACGACCATTATAGAATAGAAGACCATTTTCAACATAGCCAGCATCGCCTGTTTTATAGGCGCGCTCACCGTCAATCATAGTAAATGCTTTTTCTGTTAATTCAGGGCTTCCTAAATATCCAACGCTTACGCTTGGACCGACAATTACGATTTCGCCTTTTTCACCATCAGGTGCAATCGTACCATCTTCTTTCATAATAAGAAGGCGACAGTCTGATTTACAGTAGCCAACTGGAAGTGATTTGTATTGATCAAGTACTTCTTCTGTCACGTGAATACCTGTTACAGCGACAGTAGCTTCTGTTGGACCGTACGTATTCATAATTGTTGCATTTGGGAAACGCTCAATTAATTTTCTAGCTACTTCATTTGGTAACACTTCACCGCAGAATAAGAATGTTTTCATGTTTGGTAGCATATTCTCAGAGAAAGATGCTTCCATTAAACACATCTCTGCGAAAGAAGGTGTGGAAGTCCATACTTGTATATCCGATTGCTCTAAAGAAGCAAACAAGTCTTTTGGACGCGCAATCATATCTTTATCGATTGCCCAAAGCGTACCACCTGTTACTAATGATGGGTAAATATCCATAACAGATAAATCGAATGAGAAAGGTGCTTGGTTTAAGAATACTTGCCCTGTTTGTAAGTTGAAATCTTCTACAGCCCATTTTGTAAAGCTAACAAGGCAGTTATAAGTAATCTGAACCCCTTTCGGATTACCTGTACTTCCTGATGTGTAAATAATGTAGAAGTTCTCATCACCTTTTACCGCATGTTCAGGATTTGGAGTGTTCCCTTTATGAGTAAAGAAAATATCTTTTAAGTTGTCTTCACTTACGATGCGAACTGGCAAATCAGTTACAGTTACTTCTGCTGCCGATAAAAGCAATTTCGCACCAGAATTTTCAGCGATACGTTGTACACGATCAGCTGGGATAGATAAATCTACAGGAATGTAAGCATGTCCAGCTTTTACACATCCTAAAAAGTTAATAATCATTTCAGGTTGCATATGGCCATACACCATAATTGGTGAACGATCGTCTGGATACTCAGAAGAAATCCAATGTGCTAACGCATCAGAATCTTCCTTTAATTGTTTGTACGTAATTTTCGCATCTCGCCAAACAAAAGCGGTTTGATCAGGCGTTTCAATAGCCCACTTTTCAATTTGTTCTAATAACTTCATAACGTTCCCACCCTAGAATTCATTGTAAATAAATGTACTTGTGTTTGTATCATGGAATCCATACAACCAAAGTAATGCAAATAAAATTGCAAGATAATAAACCGTCTTTGCAACCCATTGTGTGAGTGGTCGAGACCATATCTCTTTTAATCTTTCCATGTCTTTCCCTCTCTTAATGAAATAATAGCTCTTTGTAGGTATCATGTCCTACATTATTGTGAAAAAAACAAAATCCCACATTTTAGGTAAAAATAAGTCAAAAGGCTCTTTTCTGATATTAGCACTAAATACTAAAAAAGAAAATCCCTAACTTAGCAATTATATTACATTCAGCATGAATTTGTAATGGGTTTGACATGTAAATAGAAAGTGGATTGTGTGAATACATAAAAGTGGACTATAAGAATACGTAAAAATGCAGTATTTGTTTTTATTAATCATTTAAGACGGAGTAAAATTTAAAATTTCTAGTTCTTTTGAAAAGGAGGAAATTATCATGAATAGAGTGTGGAAGAGTCTAATTTCGGAAGAAAATATCGTGAAATGGAGAAGGCATTTTCATAAGTATCCGGAATTATCATTTCATGAAAAAGAAACTTCGCAATTTATATATGATACACTATGCTCATTTTCTTCTTTTGAAGTAACGAGACCGACGAAGTATAGTGTACTAGCAATTAAAAGGGGTGTGAAGCAAGGGAAAGTAATTGCGATTCGAGCTGATATAGATGCTTTGCCAATTCAAGAGGAGACAAGTAAATCTTATACATCTGTGAAAAAAGGAATGATGCATGCATGTGGGCACGATGCTCACGCAGCTATTTTATTAAGCACTGCAGAGGTGCTTAATAATATGAAGGAAGAGTTTGTAGGAGAAATTCGTCTATTCTTTCAGCATGCAGAAGAAGTATACCCTGGTGGTGGACAAGAAATGGTTGAGGCTGGTGTTATGGACGGTGTTGATTATGTAATAGGTTTACATGTTATGTCTGGCTTGGAAAGTGGGAATGTAGGAATTGTATATGGACCGATGATGGCAGCACCAGACGTATTTACAGTTGAGATCCAAGGCAAAGGAGGGCATGCGGCGCGGCCAGAAGAAACGATTGATCCTATCGCTATCGGAGCGCAGATTATTACAAATCTACAACATATCGTATCTAGAAATACAAGTGCTTTCATGCAAAGAGTCGTTTCAGTTACGCAGTTTCATGGGGGAGTGGCTGACAATATTATTCCTAGTACAGCAACTTTAATGGGAACTGTTCGTTCATTTAATCAAGCATTGAGGGTGGAAGCAGAAGGGAAAATCGAGAAAATTGTGAAAGGAATTACAGAAGCACATGGAGGATCGTATACATATACGTATCGATATGGATATGATCCGGTTATTAATGATGAATATATTACGAAAATAGTAGAAGAAAGTGCACTACATTTGTTTGGGAATGAGCGTGTTGTGAAGCTTGAACCTTCTATGGGTGGGGAAGATTTTTCAGCATATTTAAGAAAAGCACCCGGTTGTTTCATTAAATTAGGAACAGGTAATGAAAATATATATACTTGTTATCCACATCATCATCCGAAATTTGACGTGGATGAATCAGCATTAATTTGTGGAGTGGAGCTATTTTTAGAGACTACTATAAGATTACTAAAATCATAGAAAAACAAAAAAAGGCAACTGCGCTCTATCGCAGTTGCTTTTATTTCTTTCCGTCAGAGAGGGCTGAGAAAGAACTATGCTCATTCATAGTATATGAATAGCTAACGGACAAGCTTGTACATTTTAATCATTTTTTTAAAAATAGTTGTTGACATTGATAATCAATGTCAATTAATCTAAATATAGTTGAAATTGATAATTATTATCAATAGGATGGATGCGACATGTTAATGAGAAAAAAATTTCACCTTCTACGGAGGGGATTAAAAGATAAAAATAAAGATGTTGATCAGCATATGGAATGGCAACGAAATGTAATTCGGTCTGAATATGTAGATGAGAAGAAGAGCATTCAAACAGAAAAAGAGATACAAAGTAAAGGGAGAGGTTCAGTTGAGTAAGTTAGTAATGATTTTTGCAAGTATGAGTGGAAATACAGAGGAAATGGCTGACCATATTGCCGGCGTAATTCGTGAAACAGAAAATGAAATTGAAGTTATTGATATTATGGATTCACCAGAAGCTTCTATATTGGAACAGTATGATGGAATTATTTTAGGTGCATACACTTGGGGAGATGGTGATCTTCCTGATGATTTCTTAGATTTTTATGATGCAATGGATTCTATTGATTTAACTGGGAAAAAAGCGGCAGTATTCGGATCATGTGATTCGGCTTATCCGAAATACGGAGTGGCGGTTGACATTTTAATAGAAAAGCTACAAGAGCGCGGGGCAGCAGTTGTGTTAGAAGGACTAAAAGTAGAATTAACGCCAGAAGATGAAGATGTAGAAAAATGTTTACAGTTTGGAGCTGAATTTGTAAAACACCTTTCTTAATGGCAGAAGGGAGCTGAAGAGCAAGTGCATGAGAAAATCTCAATCAAAACGATGACAGATTATCATTTGTATGATTTTATGCGGTGTCCGCATAAATTTTATTTTCGTCATATAAAAAGAAGAGAACCTTCTTCATTTGAATGGCAACAAATAGCGCAAATGATTGTGAATCAAATTATTAACGAGTATTACACGCTACCTGCGGGTCAACAAACGAAAATTGTACTTTTAATATTAATAGAAAAGTATTGGAAAAAAGTAAGGATTAATATGTTTGCTTCGAAGACGGAGTACTATATTGTATTAGCGAAGCTAACGGATCACTTATTACAGTTTGTTGAAAGGGATGATAGTCAGACACCACCATTGTTTTTATACGAGAAGTTTCAAAAATATATGGAAGAGTTAGGTGTCCACATGTCATTGACATTTGAAGTTGGTGAGTGGAATGCTGAGTCGTTTGTAATTAAAAAGTATGTTGTCGATGCGGATGAGGAAATGCTTGCTCTTTGTCAGAAGCTAATGACAGTATTCAGTTATAAAGCTTTCGGCGTTCTTCCAGGAAAAATTGAAGTTATTAATTTAATAGAAGGAACTAAGTATGAGTACATTCCGAAACAGGAAGATATTATAACTGGAATGGCTGATTTATCTAGAATGAAAGAAATGTTACAGCAACCTGAGCATTATACAGAGCGTCATTTTCGTTCTGAGTGTATAAGTTGTGCGTTTCGTAGTGAATGCCAAGGGGAAGAAGTAAAGAAAGAAGCGAAACAGAAGAAAAATATAGTACATTAAAGGATGCAATTTTGCATCCTTTTTTGTTATTGACATGAAAAGCTTTTCATCATTTACGGTATATTTGTAGCAGATTTTAATAAAGTGAAACTTTAATCAGTGGGGGTCAATCGGGCTACCCGCAAATAGCGGGATAAAGGGAGGAATAATCAATGAAAGATGAAACGAAAGTATTTCAATGGTTAAAAGAACAAAATGCTCCTTTTGAAATTCAACTGCAAATCCTACAGGCATTTCAATTGTATAAAGTTATTGTTGAAATGGATAAAAAGTTAATGATGTATGAGGAGAGAGTATATAGGGAGAGAATGTAATCTCATCCCTGTAATATCGTTTTTAGCTGTTCTGTACCTGTAATGAATTCGAGTTCATTCTCTGATTCAAAGTTATAAATAATATTATGTAGTAAAGGACTGTATTGATAAAAGGTAGTAATGCGGTGAATGAGTAATGGATCATGATGAGGAATAAGTGTACTGTACTGTTCATATACAGATGTAGTAAACTCATGTCCGAAATCATAATATAGCCCTGCAAAATCAAAAGCAGGATCGCCAATTTGCGCATCACCAAAATCGATAACACCTGAAATGCTTTTGTTCTGCTTGTTAAATAAAATGTGATGATGTGTAAAATCAGCGTGAATGATTGTGTTTTGAAAAGTGGATGTAGCTAAACATGCAAAGAAATTTTCAAATAAGCGATTTAAGGCTAGTTTCTGTAATGAAGTAAGGTTAGTAGTAAGATATTGGTTTAATTTTGTTTGTAGCTCTTTCCAGTAGGTACATGTTTTTTCAATAGGGAAACATAGCGTTGTAACTTCGTTTAAAGGAATACTATGTAGTGCCGCAAGGAAAGTAGCTAATTGTGTAATAATTGCTTTCAGCTCTGTATCCTCCAGCTTGGCAACTGTTTCTGTTTTTAATGGTTCACCATGAATGAGAGTATAGTAACTACAAAGAGGAATCTCATCAGATTCATTTTTATAAATTAGGTGATATTGTGGAACCTTGATTTCTTGTAGTGATTGAGTGAGAATTGTGCATAGTTCTTTTTCTAACGGAATTCGCATTGCATATTCCTGTTTTCGCGGGAAACGAAATAGTAGCTCATCATTTACTATAACTGCTACATTATCCCACCCTTCTTCATTTTGTTTATATGAATGTATAGAAAGATTAGGCAAAGCTTCTTTTATATAATGTTTGTAAGAGTCCATAATTGTTCCTCGTTTCTGAGTTAAGTTATTCTATTTTATGATATCAGAATTTTCTTTCTATATGTTAAAATATAGCTATCATTATGAAGAAGGGCGGGAGTATTACGAAAAAAAGACTGTTAATCATTTCTCTATGTATCGCTTTTGTATTGTTTTGGTCATATAAAGAGGAGGTTTTTGCTACCTTTAAACCGATTGATCAGTACGAGTTAAATAAGGAATTAAAGAACAAAAGTATAGAAAATTTAACTCATAATGAAATGAAAAAGGTAGGAGAGCATTTTGTGACCGAGCAACTATCCGTGTTTGAGTTTAATAATAAAGAAGATGTGAAACGAAAAGGTGAAGAACTATTTTTAAATAGAGGGTATGAACAATTAATAGAAAATTATTATCCCAATCGTTTTCAAGATTTAGAGTATAAATTTACAAACGAGGAGATACGTGAAGAGACAGATGAGAGTTTTCTCTATCAAGCTGTAGCGTACGTTGCGGGTACTGAAAATGGTAAGAGAAGCGAAATGAAATTGAATTATGAAGTGAAAATTGTAAAGGTTAATAATATATTTATGGTGCTAGAACAAAAGCAGCGCGTACAATAAAGGAAATTCATTGCTCAATAGATCATTTGGGGGTGTACTACTTAATGCGGAATAAAAAGGCCCTCAAGGAATCAAGGACCTTTAAAGATTTTCATTTTGTTGACCAAGTTCTTTTTGAGCAATATATAAATTTCCTTGCTCCACTTGTTTAAGTGTATGAACAGAATCGCCTGCATATCCTTTTTGTGTTTTAACAGTTCTTTTGGAACGATTGGAATTTTGTTTCTTCATATAATAGGCCACCTTTCATCAAAAATAAACGAAAATGATAAGTATGAGTAATACAGCGGCGAAAATGGTAATGCCCATTAAAAACGAAGTGTTTTTATATTTAGGTGGCTTATGTACATCTTGCCGATATCCAGGTGAAATTTCAGGGGCAAATTCTTCATTGAATGATTGCTTTTTTTCTTTGTCGTCCATATGTACCCACCTTTCTTTTTCATTATATTATACGTTACAAGAAAAAATATGCATAAAGAAAACAGCCGCTTTATTATTAGCGGCTGTTTTGTGTTGTATATTTTCGTTGTACTTGAAAGAGACGGATAAGGAGGAAGGCAGCGCCAAATGCTAGACCGATAATAAGACCGATCCAATAACCTTTTGCGGCCCATTCTGTATATGTTGCTAATATGTAACCTAGTGGTAGACCTATTATCCAATAAGCAATTAAAGTCATAATTAGAGCAACATTTACATCTTTATACCCACGCAGAGCTCCTTGTACAGGGGTTGCAATTGCATCTGAAATTTGAAATAAAATCGCAAAGATAAGAAATTCTTTTGCTAAATGATGAACTTTTGCATCTGTCGTATAAATAGAAGCAATTTGATTATCAAAGAAGTAGAGAAGAATTGAATATAATAAAGCAAAGGCAAGGGCTAATCCAATTCCAATCAGTCCGTATTGTTTTGCATTATCGTAACGTTTTGCTCCAACTTCGAATCCGACTGCAATAGTCATTGCCATTGCTAAACTTAGCGGAGTCATATATAACAAGGAAGCAAAGTTCATAGCTGCTTGGTGAGCTGCAATAGTTGTCGTACTAAAATTACTCATCATGAGCGTTACCGCAGCGAAAATACTCGTTTCAAAAAAGATAGCAAATCCGATAGGAACGCCAAGCTTTAAGAATGTTGTCCAACTCGAAAGAGAAGGGCGATATAATTGTTTGAAAATGTTGAAAGAGGCAAAAGGCTCTTTCGTCTGAATAATAATGACTGTAATAATTAAAATGCACCAATATGTTGCAGTGGAAGCAATTGCTGCTCCGACACCACCAAGCTTTGGGAAACCGAAGTTACCAAAAATTAATAGGTAATTTAATATTACGTTAATTGGTAATGATAGTAATGTAATAATCATCGTTGTGCGAGTTTTTCCTAATGCATCAATAAATCCACGTAAAACAGTGTAAGTGAATAAAGGTATAATTCCTATTGCGATAATACTTAAAAATTGAGCTGCAATTCGTTCCACAGGTTCCTCTAAGCGCATGCCGTTTAAAATAGGTGAAACGACGAAGAAACCGATGAGGATAACAACGAAGCTAGCACAAATTGCTAAATAAACTGCTTGTATGACAACGTGGGGAACGTCCTTTTTTTTCTTGGATCCGACGAGTTGTGCAACAATGGGAGTAGTAGCCATTAAAATTCCTGTTAATCCCGTACTAACTGGAAGCCATATACTTGTTCCAATTGCAACACCTGCTAAATCAGTTGGACTTGCATGTCCTGACATTGTTGTATCAAAAAAACTCATCGCAAATAATGACATTTGCGTTACGAAAATCGGAAAAAATAGTAATACAAATTGCTTTAACTTTTGTGAAAATGAAGTAGTTTCTTTCATAAAATCCCCTTTCCATATAAAAAAACAAACTCTTACTATCATACAATTTAATCAAAGATTAGAAAAGAAATACGCGCCTACAACATATGAAACCAATAAAAAAAGGATGCACTTTGAAAAGGGATAAGGTATTATGATAAGGTGTGAAAAAATTACATATTATTTGTTATTAAGGAGGCACTACTTGTGGCTGATTGGTTAATTGGTTTAATCATGGGTGCTGTTGAAGGGTTAACAGAGTTTCTACCAGTATCATCAACAGGACATATGATTTTAACAGGACATTTAATTGGATTTGACGATGAGAGAGCGAAAGTTTTTGAAGTTGTTATCCAATTGGGATCGATTTTAGCAGTTGTTGTTATATTTTGGAAGCGTCTATGGTCGTTAGTTGGAATAGGTAAAGTAACAGACGGACCATCGTTAAATTTATTACATATTATTATCGGGATGATTCCTGCCGGGATACTTGGCGTATTATTCCATAGCACTATTAAAGAGGTTTTATTTGGTCCAGGACCAGTTGTTATTAGCTTAGTAGCCGGTGGTATTTTAATGATTGTTGCTGAGAAGTTTTCAAAACCAAGTACAGCAAGAACGTTAGATGAAATCACATATAAACAGGCATTTACAATTGGAATGTTTCAATGTTTAGCTCTTTGGCCAGGATTCTCTCGTTCTGGTTCTACAATCAGTGGTGGTTTATTAGCTCGCGTGTCGCATACAGCGGCAGCTGAATATACGTTCATTTTAGCGGTACCGATGATGGTAGCTGCAAGTGGATTAGATTTAATTAAAAGCTGGGATGTATTAAGCTCAGCAGATATAACGCTATTTGTAACAGGGTTTATAACTGCATTCGTTGTTGCGATGCTTGCAATTGTTTCATTCTTGAAATTATTATCTCGTGTGAAACTAACACCGTTCGCTTATTATCGTTTCATTTTAGCTGCGGTATTCTATTTCTTCATTATGTAATAAAAAAACCTGCCGAGCTCGGCAGGTTTTTTTATTTTACTATTTTTTCCACTATATTTTCCATTACATGCTCCCAAAGAGAAGTATCATCAGCTAATGTAGCACGGAAATTAGCATACATTTCTTTTTGTTTTTCTTCGAATGTTGGATCTTCTTTTTCAGGTAATGTAGCGCGCATTGAAGTTACTAATTCTTGTACTTTTGGAGCGCGTGGTCCAAAGACGGCTTGTTCATTTCCATCTTTATCAATGAAAATAAAGATTGGAATCGCACGTGCTGTTCCATTTGTTAAATATTGATCCATTAATTCTAAGTTTTCGTCGCGAATTAATAAACTCATTTCAATATTTGCAACTTCAGAAATTCGTTTCATAACAGGTACGCATAAAAGAGCATCGCCACACCAATCAGCAGTTAATACGATAACACGCCAGCCGTCATTTTGACGTTCTTCTAATACAGGAAGTAATTCATTTGGAATTAAAAAGTTATTGTAAATGTGTAGTAGCTCGTATTGGTTTACTTGCATTTCATTCACATATGTATCAAAGGACATACCTTTATCAGCCCATTGTTGTAAGTTCATAATTAACACCTCTTTAGTAAGATTTGCTTTCATTGTACCAATTTTTATATAGAAAAGCTTGTATTCTTACTCTTTCTCGTCACTTAATAATTTATTTAAGAGGAAAAAGAATAGTACGACACATAATTCAGCTATGTTGGACATTTGTACGCTTTCTATCCAATCATCAGCAGTATGAATGACGAACCAATCTAGTGTAATTTCAATGAATGAGAAAAGAGTAATAGAAATCCAATTTGGCATGTTTTGTGTCAGTGGATATAGCAGCGCTTTGAAGAAACTGAAGATGAAAAATGTAATACTGTCTAAGAAAGTGATTAATAAAAAAAAGAGAAGTAACGCAGTACGTGAACTATACTCTATACCTGTAATTTGAAAGATTCCTACATATACAAAAAATATAAATGCAAAAATTATAATGAGAAAAAGAGCGATAATACTAATGATAATCGTTTTATCTTTTAGGCTGAGATTTGAGAATTTCTCCTCCTCATGCATTAAAATACCCCCTTTTTCTGGAAGTTAACTTCATTTTATCATGAAATACATATTAAAAAACTACGAATTATGGGAAAATAAGGTGACAAAAAGTAAGATTTCATGTAAAATTATTAATAAGGTTTTTATTTAACTAAATGAAATAAAAGGAGCTGTCAAAGTTGTCTCAAAATCGAGAGCAATTAATGGAAGAACTATCGACAAATGTGTTTGCTATGTTTCGCACATTGCGTAATGATATCGGAAAAATATTCGGTGGTTACATACCGTGGAATGAATTCATCGTCCTGAGAATATTAAATCGTACGAATAAAGAAATGGTATCGCGTGTAGCAAATGAATTAAATGTGTCGAATAGTCATATTACAGCTGTTACAGAAAAATTAATTAATAAAGGTTTTGTAACTCGTTCACGTTCTACATCAGATCGCCGAGTTGTGTATTTAGAGATTACAGAACAAGGGAAAGATTTAGTTGCGAAAATGGAAGATGCGAAAAAACAATATTTACAAGAAAGATTCTCTACACTTTCAGAAGATGAAATGAATGTAATGATTTCGATTTCCAAAAAACTTATTTAAGTGATAATAAACAAGAAAACGCTTACGTAATGAAAGAGAAGATCTTCCTTATATATGGAAGGTCTTCTTTCGTGTGTAATAGATGTTAAAAAATAAAATGTGTATGAAAAAAGATAGAGCGCCATACTACTAATACAAGGAAGGGGGGAGAAGTATGACGAATCGTAACGGTAGTAAAGGGAGCGGTAATCAAGGGTCACCAAAGTCCGGCCAGTTTAATCAGGAATTTAGCACTGAATTTGAAACTGGTAATGATAATAAAGGGAAAGAATATCGTTCTAAAAAAGGGAGTAAATCAAAAAAGGAGTGAATATATTCACTCCTTTTTTGATTTACGATGCTGCCGATTGATCAGTATTATATTTTTCTTCTGATTTTGCGACAATCATTGCGCAAATTGCATCACCAGAAATGTTTACAGCTGTTCTAGACATATCTAGAATACGGTCAATACCGATAATTAAAGCGATACCTTCTACTGGTAGATTTACTTGATTTAAAACCATTGTAAGCATTACAAGTCCAACACCTGGCACACCAGCAGTACCGATACTAGCTAGTACAGCAGTTAATACGACCATAGCTAATTGCGGTAATGTAAGTTCAACTCCGTATACTTGAGCGATAAATACAGTGGCTACCCCTTGCATAATGGCAGTACCATCCATATTAATAGTTGCCCCTAGTGGTTGTACAAATGAGCTTATCGCTTTTGGAACGCCAAGCTTATCTTGTGCTGTTTTCATTGCAAAAGGAAGCGATGCATTAGAGCTAGATGTACTAAATCCAATTGCCATTACTGGTCCGAAATGTTTAAAGAAACGAACAATACTTTCTTTTGCTAATACCTTTAATAAGCCGCCATATACAAAGACCCCGTGAATAATGAGTACTAACATAACGACAATCATATACTTGAACATCGCAGCGACGCCTGCAAGCCCCATTTTACCAACGGATGAAGCGAGCAAACCGAATGTTCCAATTGGGGCTAATTTCATAACGAGATTAACAAGATACATCATTAATTCGTTGCCCTGTTCAAGTAATGAATGGATACCTTGAACTCGTTTTCCTAAAATAGCTATACCGAGTCCAATCAATACGGCAAAGGCAATGATTTGTAACATGTTTCCGTCAGCCATCGCTTTTGCTGGGTTATCTGGTACGATATTTAGCAATGTGTCGACGAAAGATGTTTCAGTTTTTGCCCCTTCATACTTAAGACCTTCTGTTTTAAAATTACCGCCAGCTCCTGGCTTTATAATAAGTGCAAATGTAACCGCTATAGTGATGGCAACCGCAGTTGTTACGAGAAAGAATGAAATTGATTTTAAACCGATTCTTCCAAGTTGTTTCGGATCTCCAAGGCCGGCAGCACCAAGTACGATAGAAATGAACACAACAGGAACAACTAGCATTTTAATAAGTCGAATAAACAATTGACCAATTGGGTTGAACACATATTGATTTAGTGGCTCAAAGATAGATGGAGCGGCTAAATTTAGAGTGAGTCCGACAACTAGACCTAGAAATAATGCGATTAAGATTGCTTTTGTTTGTTTCAATAAAATCCCCCCTTTTGTTTTTGCGAAATTCCTTCCTAAAGTAATTATACCGAAAAAATACCTAATTTGACAATATTTTCTGAATTTTTCGTTTTTTTATTTAAGTACAGATAGATTGATTTTGTGTTTGGAAAATAAAATAGACCATCACATTGGATGGTCTAGGGAAGGGGACAATTTATGTCAATTTAATTAGGGATGGAAGTTGCTTTAAGACACTGGGGAATGTCTTATAAATTAGGGAGGAACAACTTCGATACATATACTATAAAAGATAGGTGTGACTCTCATGTGAACATAGGGTGAAAGAGAGAGGGAGTTTTAAATAAAAGATAGAAAGACAAAAAAATAAGACCATCATTTATAAGATGGTCAAGGAAGGGGACAATTTATGTCAATTTAATTAGGGATGGAAGCTGTTCAAAGACACTGGGGAATGTCTTGTAAATTAGGGAGGAACAACTTCGATACATATACTATAAAAGGGAGATGTGACCTCTGTGTGAACATAGAGTGAAAGAGAGAGGAAGTTTTAAATAAAAGATAGAAAGACAAAAAAATAAGACCATCATTTATAAGATGGTCAAGGGAAGGGGACAATTTAATTAGGGATGGAAGCTATTCAAAGACACTGGGGAATGTCTTATAAATTAGGGAGGAACAGCTTCGATATATATACTATAAAAGGTGGATGTGACCTCTGTGTGAATATAGAGTGAAAGAGAGAGGGAGTTTTAAATAAAAGATAGAAAGACAAAAAAATAAGACCATCGCATATAAGATGGTCAAAGGAAGGGGACAATTTATGTCAATTTAATTAGGGATGGAAGCTATTCAAAGACACTGGGGAATGTCTTATAAATTAGGGAGGAACAGCTTCGATACATATACTATAAAAGGTGGATGTGACCTCTATGTGAACATAGAGTGAAAGATATGGGGATTTGAAAAATAGTACATATGAAATTGTTATTGCTAGCAATATTGAGCTAGGATATATAGTTTTCAAGCATAAAACAAAAAGAAGTCTGAATATAAATAAAAGTTGTAATCTATGAAAAAAAGGATTATGCTCAACTATATTATAAGAATATAAGGTTTGTCCCAATTGTTTAAGGGCTTTAAAAAGCTTTTTATTTATGAGGGGAAAGCTTCACTTTAATAAGGGAGTTAGTGATATGGAAGTAACAAAAAAACAAGGGCTGTATAATCGTCTTATACGATTAAACCCACCACAAATATTAGCGTTAGGTTTTTTCTGCTTAATTGTGGTTGGCGGTTTGTTATTAAAGTTACCATTCGCAACGAAAGCACATATTAGTTGGGTAGATGCTTTCTTTACAGCAACGTCAGCAGCGACCGTAACTGGTTTGGGAGTAGTGGATACAGCAAGTACATTTACGATGTTTGGCGAAATTGTTATTATGTTTTTAATTCAAACAGGTGGTCTAGGTCTTATGACAATTGCCATTTTAATTGTTTGGGTATTAGGCAAAAAAATCGGATTACGCCATCGTTTATTAATTGGAGAAGCATTTAATCAAACAAATATAGGTGGTCTTGTAAAATTAGTAAAGCGTGTCTTTATATTTTCGATTTGTATTGAGCTTATTGGGGTCATCTTTTTATCGTTTCGTTTTATTCCAGAGTTTGGTTTTGGAAAAGGTTTATACTATAGTATTTTTCATGTAATTGCATCTTATAATAATGCAGGATTTGCTTTATGGCCAGATAATTTAACAAGATATGTAGGGGATCCCATTATTAATATTGGGATTTGCTCTTTAATTGTAATAGGTGGACTCGGTTTTACCGTATTAATTGATATATGGTATAGTCGCAGTTTTCGAAAATTATCACTTCACTCAAAAATAATGATTATTGGAACAGTAGTGCTAAATGTTATAGCAATGATTGTGATTTTTGTATTGGAATATAATAATGTGAAGACGTTAGGGAATTTATCTTTAAATGAAAAACTGTGGGCTTCCTTCTTTCAAGGTATTACCCCGCGGACAGCTGGATTTAATACGGTTGACTATGGAGGTATGGAAGAATCATCTATATTATTTACGATGATTTTAATGTTTATTGGTGCAGGAAGTGTATCAACAGGTGGAGGGATTAAATTAACAACGTTTGTTATCTTAATTACATCTGTCCTTTCTTTCTTTAGAAAAAAGGAGGAAATTGTTTTATTTCAGCGTACAATTAAAATGTCGACAGTAACGAGGGCCTTAGCGATTGCTGTTGCCAGTCAAATACTTATTTTTGCAGCGGTATTTATATTAATGCTTACAGAAAACTTCAGCTTTATTCAATTATTATTTGAGACAATATCAGCGTTTGGCACAGTCGGATTAACGATGGGAATTACTGCAAAGCTATCGGCATTCGGAAAATGTATTATTATGTTTGTTATGTTCTGCGGATTAATTGGACCATTAACACTTGTGTTCTCTTTAGCGCGACCAGCAAAACAAAAAATAAAATATCCATCGGAAGATGTGTTTACAGGATAAGGTATCCCGCGTTAAGCGAGATACCTTTTTCTTTTTTAGAACAGGGAGAACAATAAGCCAATAAGTGCTACTCGGAATAAAATTGCGATAAGTGCAGCAATCCCACCGACAATTGCAGCAATACCGCCAGTTACAGTAGCTCCGCGATTATAAGCGTAAATACCGAGTAAAACAGAAACAAGACCAAATAGTGTTGGGAATGTAAATAGTGATAAAATAGATAGCGCAAGAGCGATAAAACCAGCAGTTGATCCAGCGGCGGATGATTTTACAACGTCTTTATCGTCTTTATCATCGTAATCATAATCAATCCGTTGTGGTGCAACCTCAGCAGCATATTCTTCTTTATAGTCACTATAATCACTATCTATTCTATCTCTTCTTTTATAATCATCAAATTTCTCAGTCAAAGTCATGACTCCTTTCATAACAAGGTTCAATAGTAGTATGTATCTCTTTTTCTTTTTTATCCCGCATTAACGGGCAGTAATATCTTTTAAAAGGAAGAAAATGTTTTCTTGAAATAGGAAAAGTTAGTATGACTTCCTCTATTTTGGAAAGTATAAAAAGGAATAATGAGGAAAGGGTGCAATACATAATGGAACATCCAATTGAAAATTTAATGAAAACGGCAATGACAAATTTAAAAGAGATGGTAGATGTAAATACGATTGTTGGGAGTCCGGTTTCAACAGCTGACGGAAATGTAGTATTAACAGTATCTCAAGTGGCTTTTGGTTTTGGAGCTGGTGGAAGTGATTTTAAAGGGGATTTTATTACTGAAAAACATAACGGTGGGCAAAATCAGCATAAAGAGAACAAGCAAGGGCATCCATTTGGAGGAGGAAGCGGGGCTGGGGTTTCCATTAGTCCAGTGGCTTTTTTAGTAGTTGGTTCTAACGGGGTGCAGGTATTACATCTCAACAGCAGTACACATTTAATTGAAAAGGCTTTAAATACTGTACCAAGCACTGTAGATAAATTTGTGAATGGTCGTCAAAAGTGAACTTGCATTTTTTAGGAATTATGATATATTAAAAAAAGTGCGCTTTAGGATGATCGGAATAATTGAAATGTAAATATATATGATGTATGGAATAAGGGAGAGGAATTTATGATTAATATCAAAAACTTAGTAGTTGGCTTATTTATGTTAGTAAGCGGCTTTGTTGTATATGTAATAAAAGAAAAAGCTCCATTCTAAAACAGACAAACCGTTAATGTCTGTTTTTAATTTACGGAAAAATGTTGACAAGTTATTGTATTGGTGTTAGAATTTTAATTCGTGTCTCGGTTACAGCTAGTGTAAAGTAAATATCTCTTATGAATGCAATACAAAAAGTTTGCGAAAGATCGGGTAATTTTATCAACAACTTTTGTGAACAAACCCTATAAATTGTATTTGTAAGCTATATATGTATACTAGTGAATCAAGGAGCGGTCAGTGGAACCGTAATGATGAGAGAGAGGTAGGGCTTTCATCCAGTATATGTTACTTTCCCGTTAGGTGAATATAAAAAAGAGGGCTCCTTTAAAAGGAGTCCTCTTTCATTTTTTAAGTGCGACTTTCAATTTGTTGACAAATTTCATCCGTTGTTAAACCGTGAGCTGTAATGACTGATCCTTTAATTGAGGCATCTGCAATGCCCATCACATTAGAATCTTGCCCAGTTACAACGCAACAATCACACCCTTGTGCATCCTGTTCTGAGTTAAGTGTAACAACTTCATGACCTTGTTGCTGAAGAGCTTGTTGAACGTCTGTTAATGAGTTTTCAACGCCAATTCTAGCCATAATTCTCACCTCCTACCATCTAATTGCTAGTATGCTCAAGTTCACTGCATTTATGAAAAGACGGTAGGAAGTAAATCTTTGTTTAGTCGTTATATACGCCAGTAAGCATTTGACTAACGAATTGATCGTTTAATGTATCTTGGGCAGAAGAAGTATTTGAATGGATGTCGATTGAAGCAATAAAATGATTATGTTCTTGCGTATTTGGTTCTACCTCTACGTAATTATCGAATTTACAAAAACCTTTCGTATCCATTAGATCAAATAATTGCAGCATTTCTACTACCTCTTGTCTCGTTCCTTTAATTTGTACACACGCCATATTTATTTCCTCCTTCATTTTGACAAATTGTTTTTTAAAAATAGGATTATGATTACGAAATGAAAAATATGAATGTTATTTTTAGACAGCGCTATTTTTGTTATTTTCCCCCTTTTTCAGCAAAAGTCGTTATATATTCCCGGATTTATAAAATCGGACGTCCGTTTATTGAATACAATAGATTCGTATCAATTGATGAAAATCCTTCTTTTAAACAAATATTTTTTTAGGGGAAATTGGTGAAAAAAATTTTTTGATTTTTTGTAAACGTTAACAATGTTGTTAAATCAATATAAGTAAAGAAGTACGCACGATTAAAAATTATAAATTTTCTAAAAATTCACTTGATTTATTTAGAAAGGAGAGTAAACTAGGAAACAATAAAAAATTCATAGAACATAGGAGGCGCTTCTAGTGAATGAGCAATGGATTTTCTTAAATGGAGAATTTGTTCCAAAAGATGAAGCAAAAGTTTCAGTATATGATCATGGCTATTTATATGGCGATGGAGTATTTGAAGGAATTAGAGTTTATAGCGGTAATGTTTTCCGTTTGAGAGAGCATCTTGTCCGGTTGTATGAATCAGCAAAATCAATCCTTTTAGAAATTCCATATTCATTAGATGAAGTAACAAATATTGTTGTTGAGACGATTCGACAAAATAAATTATCTAATGGATACATTCGCCTTGTTGTATCAAGAGGAGCAGGAAATCTTGGATTGGATCCCGATTCATGTAAGAAGCCGAATGTAGTAGTAATTGCAGAACAATTATCTTTATTCCCGCAAGAATATTATGAGAAAGGAATTCCAGTTGTAACAGTTGCAACGCGCCGAAATCGTCCCGATGTTTTATCCCCTCAAGTAAAATCTTTAAATTACTTAAACAATATTTTAGTTCGTATTGAAGCGAAATTAGCTGGAGTACAAGAAGCACTTATGTTAAATGATCAAGGATATGTAGCTGAAGGATCAGGAGATAACGTGTTTATTGTTAAAGGAAATAAATTAATTACACCACCAAGTTCTGCTGGAGCGTTAGAAGGTATTACACGAAACGCCATTTTAGAAATCGGCGAAAAACTTGGGTATGACGTAAGAGAAGAGCTATTTACAAGACATGATGTATATGTAGCTGATGAAGTGTTTTTAACAGGAACAGCTGCTGAAGTTATTGCTGTTACGACAGTAGATGGTAGAACGATTGGTTTAGGGCAAACAGGTCCACATACGAACCGTTTATTAGAAGAGTTTCGTAAGTTAGTTGTAGAAGATGGAGAGAAAATTTACGCAGAAAATAAAGTTGTATAACAATTCTTTTTAACATAAAAAAAGCGTTGATAGGGAGGAGTAGTTGATTGTGAAGCCTCACAGAGAGTCGGTGGTTGCTGAAAACCGATGGTTCACGTTGACGAACATCGCCCTTGAGTGCTAAGCTAAAGCATTTGTCTAGGCTTAGACGGTAGCTCCGTTATTAGCTAGATCCATTTATGGATCACTGAGGCAAGAGTATTCTTGCAAAGAAGGGTGGTACCGCGAAATCTTTCGTCCCTTCAGCACATAGCTGGAGTGTGGACGTAGGATTTTTTTATTGTATAAAAGTTTGAAAAAGGGGGCTTATAAGAACAATGTCTTCAAAAACGGAAGAGAAACTGGCAACTGGTGCACAGCTATTGTTAGAAGCGCTAGAAAAGGAAGGCGTAGAAGTAATTTTCGGATATCCGGGTGGTGCCGTTTTACCTCTCTATGATGCACTGTATGATTGTGAAATTCCGCATATTTTAACAAGGCATGAGCAAGGGGCAATTCACGCTGCTGAAGGGTATGCCAGAATTACAGGGAATCCAGGGGTTGTAATTGCAACGAGTGGACCAGGTGCTACAAATGTAATTACGGGTCTAGCGGACGCGATGATCGATTCATTGCCACTTGTAGTATTTACAGGCCAAGTAGCAACAACGTTAATTGGGAGCGATGCTTTTCAAGAGGCGGATATTATGGGACTTACGATGCCAGTGACAAAACATAACTATCAAGTGCGAAAGGCCTCAGATTTACCTCGAATTATTAAAGAAGCATTTCATATTGCTAAAACAGGAAGACCAGGACCAGTCGTTATTGACCTTCCGAAAGATATGGTAGTCGAGAAAGGTGAGCGATGTAGCAATGTACAAATGGATTTACCAGGATATAACCCTAATTATGAACCGAATCTACTTCAAATAAACAAATTACTACAAGCAATTGAAACCGCAAAAAAACCGTTAATTTTAGCTGGAGCAGGTATACTGCATGCGAAAGCTTCGAAAGAATTGACAAGTTTTGCCCGTAAATATGAAATCCCTGTTGTGCATACGTTACTTGGACTTGGTGGTTTTCCGCCAGATGATGGGCTATTTCTAGGGATGGGGGGAATGCACGGTTCTTACACAGCCAATATGGCGTTATATGAATGCGACTTACTCATTAATATAGGTGCAAGATTTGACGATCGTCTTACTGGGAATTTAGCTTATTTTGCTAAAGGGGCGACTGTCGCACATATCGATATTGATCCAGCAGAAATCGGGAAAAATGTGCCGACTGAAATTCCTATTGTTGCAAGTGCTAAGCAGGCGTTAGAAGTATTGCTTCAATCAGAAGGAAAGAAAGAAAATCATCATGAATGGCTCTCTTTATTAAAGAGTAGAAAAGAAAAGTATCCATTCTCTTATAAACGAAATTCTGAAAGTATTAAACCTCAATACGCGATTGATATGCTATATGAAATCACGAAAGGAGAAGCGATTGTAACAACAGACGTTGGGCAACATCAAATGTGGGCAGCACAATACTATCCGCTGAAAAATCCAGATAAATGGGTAACTTCTGGAGGATTAGGGACGATGGGATTTGGATTTCCGGCAGCAATTGGTGCACAAATTGCAAAACCAGATGAACTAGTCATTGCAATTGTCGGTGACGCTGGGTTTCAAATGACTCTGCAAGAATTAAGTGTATTAAAAGAACATTCTTTACCTGTTAAAGTATTTATTTTAAATAATGAAGCTTTAGGGATGGTAAGGCAATGGCAAGACGAATTTTATAATCAAAGATATTCACATTCTTTATTGTCGTGTCAACCAGATTTCGTCGCTCTTGCGAATGCGTATGGTATAAAAGGTGTTCGTATTGATGACCCACTTCTTGCAAAGAAGCAATTGAAGCATGCGATCGAATTAAAAGAACCAGTCTTAATTGATTGCCGTGTACTTCAATCTGAGAAAGTTATGCCGATGGTTGCGCCCGGGAAAGGTGTTCACCAAATGGAAGGAGTGGAAAAAAGGTGAAGAGAATTGTTACAGCGACAGTTCGTAATCAGAGCGGTGTGTTAAATAGAATTACAGGTGTTATGACCCGAAGGCATTTTAATATTGAAAGTATTTCAGTGGGGCATACGGAATCATCGGATATTTCACGGATGACGATAGTTGTGCATGTGGAAAGTGAACAGCAAGTTGAGCAGTTAATTAAACAACTGCATAAGCAAATCGATGTTCTGAAAGTATCAGATATTACAGAAGAAGCAATGATTGCTAGAGAGCTTGCTCTTATTAAAGTAGCAACTTCTGTAGCAAGGGCGGAATTATATAGTTTAATTGAACCGTTTCGAGCCGCTGTAATAGATGTTGGGAAGGATTCCATAGTTGTGCAAGTAACAGGTACACAAGATAAAGTGGAAGCGTTAATTGAATTACTTAGACCATACGGTTTGAAAGAAATTGCGAGAACAGGTGTAACAGCATTTACACGTAGTATGAAAAAACAAGATAAGCAAGTTATGTTAATTCAATAATCATTTAAATATAGGGGGAAATGAAAATGGCAAAAGTTTATTATGAGAAAGATGTAACGGTAAATGTATTAAAGGAAAAGAAAGTAGCAATCATCGGATATGGTTCGCAAGGTCATGCGCATGCGCAAAATTTACGTGATAACGGATTTGATGTAGTAGTAGGTTTAAGAAAAGGTAAGTCTTGGGATAAGGCGAAAGAAGATGGATTTTCTGTATATACAGTAGCAGAAGCGGCGGAAAAAGCTGATGTAGTAATGATTCTATTACCTGATGAATTACAACCAGAAGTATATGAAGCTGAAATTGCACCAAACTTACAGGTCGGAAACTCTCTCGTGTTCGCACATGGATTTAATGTTCATTTTGATCAAGTAAAACCACCAGCTAATGTAGATGTATTTCTAGTAGCTCCAAAAGGACCGGGGCATCTCGTACGCCGTACGTTCGCCGAGGGCGGGGCTGTTCCTGCATTATTTGCAGTATATCAAGATGCAACAGGAGTTGCGACTGAAAAAGCACTTTCTTATGCTGACGGAATTGGAGCAACGAGAGCTGGTGTATTAGAAACGACGTTTAAAGAAGAAACAGAAACAGATTTATTTGGAGAGCAAGCTGTACTCTGCGGCGGAGTGACTGCACTTGTAAAAGCAGGGTTTGAAACGTTAGTTGATGCGGGATACCAGCCTGAACTTGCATATTTTGAATGTTTACATGAACTGAAGCTTATCGTTGACCTTATGTATGAAGGTGGACTTGAAAATATGAGATATTCAGTTTCAGATACAGCGCAGTGGGGAGACTTCGTATCAGGACCACGCGTTGTTACTGAAGATACGAAGAAAGCGATGGGGGCAGTACTAGCAGAAATTCAAGATGGTACATTTGCAAAAGGCTGGATTGCAGAGCATAAAGCAGGAAGACCAAATTTCCACGCGACAAATGAGAAAGAGAATGAACATGAAATCGAAGTAGTTGGACGTAAATTACGTGAAATGATGCCTTTCGTACAGCCGCGAGTAAAGGTAGGGATTAAATAATATGAAGCAGATTTTGTTCATGGATACAACGCTTCGTGATGGCGAACAATCACCAGGAGTAAATTTAAATGAACAAGAGAAATTACAAATTGCTAGGCAATTAGAGAGGCTTGGTATTCATGTAATGGAAGCTGGATTCGCGGCAGCTTCCGAAGGTGATTTCCAATCAGTAAAACGCATCGCGAATACAATTCAAAATGCTACGGTTATGAGTTTAGCTAGAGCGAAAGAAAGTGACATTCGAAGAGCATATGAAGCTTTGAAAGGTGCTGTATCTCCTCGTCTACACGTATTTCTAGCTACAAGTGATATTCATATGAAATATAAACTTTGTATGTCAAAAGAAGACGTGTTAAATAGTATTCATCGTTCGGTTACGCTTGGAAAATCATTATTTCCGACAGTACAATTTTCTGCAGAAGATGCGACAAGAACATCGAGAGCATTTTTAGCTGAAGCAGTAGAAACTGCGATTCGCGCAGGAGCGAATGTAATTAATATTCCGGATACAGTTGGATATACGAATCCGGAAGAATATTATTCTCTTTTTAAATACTTACAAGAATCCGTTCCATCATATGAAAAAGCGATTTTTTCTTGTCATTGTCACGATGATCTTGGTATGGCAGTAGCAAATTCGTTAGCTGCGGTTGAAGGCGGAGCATTGCAAGTAGAAGGAACGATTAATGGCATTGGAGAAAGAGCAGGGAATGCAGCGTTAGAAGAAGTTGCGGTTGCTCTTCATATTAGAAAAGATTTTTATAAAGCAGAACCTTCGATGACGTTAAAAGAGATTAAGGCAACGAGTACATTAGTAAGCAGGTTAACGGGTATGGTTGTACCGAAAAATAAAGCAATCGTTGGAGCGAATGCTTTTGCTCATGAATCAGGCATCCACCAAGATGGGGTTCTAAAAGAAGTAACAACTTATGAAATTATCGAACCGGCGCTTATAGGGGAATCTCAAAATCTCTTTGTACTTGGGAAACATTCTGGCCGTCATGCGTTTACGGAAAAGATGAAAGAGCTTGGTTATGAATTTACAAATGAAGAGCGAGATGCGGTATTCGAAGCGTTTAAAAAATTGGCTGATCGTAAAAAGGAAATTACTGAGGAAGATTTACGCGCACTTATGCTTGGTGAAGCAGCATTTGCAGCCCAGCAATATAACATTACGCAATTACAAGTGCATTTCGTATCAAATAGTACACAATGCGCAACAGTTGTACTGAAGGATGAGGAAGGAAATGTGTATGAAGATGCAGCCACTGGTTCTGGTAGTATTGAAGCGATATACAATGCGATTCAAAGAATTTTAGGACTAGAATGTGAATTGGCAGATTATCGCATACAATCTATTACACAAGGTCAAGATGCACTTGCTCACGTTCACGTTGAATTAAAAGAAGGTAGTCACCAAATATCAGGTTTCGGAGTTGCGCAAGACGTATTGGAAGCGTCGGCGAGAGCTTATGTCCATGCAGCAGGGAAATTAAAATCTCTTATAGCGCTTGTGAAATAAATATTTGATAGGTGAGAGAAGTTTTCCTCACCTATCAAATTAAAGTTCTGAAAATTCAGTTAAAGGAGTGTTGAAAATGGAAAAACGTATCGTTTGTTTAACTGGTGATGGTGTCGGTCCAGAAGTTATGGAAAGTGCGAAGGAAGTATTGCATATGGTAGAAAGGCTATATGGACATCATTTTCATTTGCAAGATGAGTACTTTGGTGGTGTTGCTATCGATTTAACTGGGAAACCATTACCACAGCGAACACTTGCCGCCTGTTTAGCGAGTGATGCGGTTTTACTTGGAGCAGTAGGTGGACCAAGGTGGGATAGTGCGAAAGAAAGGCCTGAGAAAGGATTATTAGCATTAAGAAAAGGACTCGGTGTATTTGCGAATGTTCGCCCTGTAACGGTAGAAAGTGCAACTGCACATTTATCACCATTAAAAAATGCTGATGAAATTGATTTTGTTGTCGTTCGTGAATTAACAGGCGGAATTTATTTTTCTTATCCGAAAGAGCGAACGGAAGAAGTGGCGACAGATACACTTACGTATCATCGCCATGAAATTGAACGTATCGTTTCGTATGCTTTTCAATTAGCGAATAAGCGGAAGAAAAAAGTAACATCTATTGATAAAGCGAATGTTTTAGAGTCTAGTAAACTATGGAGAACTGTGACAGAAGAAGTAGCACTTCGCTATCCAAATGTGGAAGTAGAACACATTTTAGTAGATGCAGCGGCTATGGAATTAATTCGAAATCCAGGAAGATTTGACGTTATTGTAACGGAAAATTTATTTGGTGATATTTTAAGTGATGAGGCTTCAGTATTAGCTGGATCATTAGGAATGCTGCCATCAGCAAGTCACGCTGAAAAGGGGCCTTCATTATACGAGCCTATTCACGGATCAGCACCGGATATTGCGGGGAAAAATAAGGCAAATCCAATTGCGATGATGCGTTCTGTTGCAATGATGCTTGGGCAATCGTTCGGATTAACGAGAGAAGGATATGCAATTGAAGAAGCAGTTTCTGCAGTCCTTAAATCAGGAAAATGTACAGCAGATATCGGAGGGACTGAAACGACAACTTCATTTACAAAGGCAGTCATTCAAGAAATGGAAGAGCAAGCGTTAGTAGGGAGAGGAAAATAATGGGGAAAAGGTTACTAGATAAGCTTTGGGAAAGACATGTAGTTGCGACAAATGAAAATGGATTGGATTTATTATATATCGATCTACATCTTGTTCATGAAGTAACGTCACCGCAAGCCTTTGAAGGCTTGCGGCTTACAAATCGAACAGTCCGCAGACCAGATTTAACATTTGCAACGATGGATCATAATATTCCAACGAAAGATGTTTGGAATATTACCGATCGCATTGCGAAGCAGCAACTAGATACACTTCGGGAAAACTGTAAACAATTTCAGGTGCCATTAGCGGATATCGGAGATGAAGAGCAAGGGATCGTTCATGTTATAGGACCAGAACTTGGGCTCACACAGCCAGGAAAAACGATTGTTTGTGGTGATAGTCATACAGCGACACACGGTGCTTTTGGCGCACTAGCGTTTGGGATTGGTACGAGTGAAGTGGAACATGTATTGGCAACGCAAACGTTATGGCAACGAAAGCCGAAAGCGATGGGCATTGAGTTAAAAGGAAGGTTACCGCAAGGTGTTTATGCGAAAGATATTATTTTACATCTCCTTTCAAAGTACGGAGTAGCAGTTGGAACAGGTTACGTAATGGAATTTTACGGAGAGGCCATTCATGCTCTGGATATGGAAGAGAGGATGACGCTTTGTAATATGGCAATTGAAGGGGGAGCGAAGGCTGGCATTATTGCACCAGATGAAAAAACGGTTGCTTACGTAAAAGGACGTAAATATGCACCGAAAGACTATGAATCTATTAAGAAAAAATGGTCGGAACTTTATACAGATTTAGATGCAGTTTATGATTTACATATTATAGTAGATGTTACGGATTTAGCGCCGTACGTTACGTGGGGAACAAATCCTAGTATGGGTGTTCGGATTGATGAGAAATTGCCAGAAAAGCATGATGCAAATGACGAAAGGGCGTTTTCTTATATGGGGTTGAGTCCCGGCCAAAGTACGTATGACATTCCAGTTCAACATGTTTTCATTGGATCTTGTACAAATTCCAGGCTTTCTGATTTAGAAATTGCTGCATCTGTCGTGAAAGGTAAAAAAGTAAAAGAAGGTGTGCGAGCACTTGTTGTACCTGGATCTCAAAGGGTAAGAGAAGCAGCGATGCATAAAGGATTACATCGCATATTTGAAGAAGCTGGATTTGAATGGAGAGAGCCCGGATGTTCAATGTGTCTAGGTATGAATCCAGATCAAGTGCCTGAAGGAGAACATTGTGCCTCTACGTCAAATCGCAATTTTGAAGGAAGACAAGGAAAGGGAGCACGAACGCACTTAGTTAGTCCGGCAATGGCGGCAGCGGCTGCGTTATATGGTCATTTTGTTGATATTAGAAAGGAGAGTTATGATGGAGCCATTTCGTATTCATAAAGGTACTGCCGCAGTACTGATGAATGATAACATTGATACAGATCAAATTATTCCGAAGCAATATTTAAAGAGAATTGAAAGAACCGGGTTTGGAAAGTTTTTATTTGATGAGTGGCGATATGATAATAATCGCCAAGAAAACCCTAATTTCCCACTTAATGCACAAGAAAGAAAAGGAGCCAGTATATTAATTACAGGTGATAATTTTGGATGTGGCTCGTCAAGAGAACATGCTCCGTGGTCACTTGCTGATTATGGTTTCCGCGTTATTATCGCTGGAGGATTTGCCGATATCTTTTATATGAATTGTATGAAGAATGGCATGTTACCGATTGTAATGGATAAAGATATACGTGAACAACTTGCTAAAACAGATGCGAGGGAACAAATCAAAGTAGATTTAGAAAATGAAGTAATTACAACGAATACGCACAGATTCCATTTTACAATTGAGAAAATGTGGAAAGAGAAGTTATTAAATGGTTTAGATGAAATTAGTATTACAATGCAATATGAAAAAGAAATAAAAGAGTATGAAAGAAAAGTGGCTTTACATTAAAAAAGTGACGGAATATTAAAAATGTATTTACATTCAAAATTAACTGTTATATACTATGTGAAAATCAGAGGAGAAAGGGAGTAAGTATTATGAATATCGTGCGATCTATTACAATGCTTACACAACTACATCATCATACATGAAACCCTTGAACCTAGCGTGAAAACGTGTAGGTACAAGGGTTATTCCCGTTGTACCTACACTCTACTGAAGAGCCTTGTAGGTATTTTGTCTACAAGGCTCTTTTTATTTTCGGCTTAGGTGAATGAAATAGGCATACATTAGAAGAGGAAAGGTGTGAAAATTCAGATGACAAAATGGAGACGGGCAAACCCGAATGGAACGAGAGATTATTTATTCGAAGAATGTACGTTAATTGAAGAAGTGGAGCAAAAATTAAGGCTTACTTTTTTAGAGAGAGGTTATGAGGAAATAAGAACACCTACAATTGAATTTTATGATGTTTTTGCATTTCAAAATAGACCGATAGATGAAGAGAAGATGTATAAATTTTTTGATGAAAAGGGAAGGATTATCGTTTTACGTCCAGATATGACAATTCCTTTAGCGAGAGTTATTGGAACACAGAGATGGGATACGCCACTTAAATTGACGTATAGTGGGAATGTATTTCGAGCGAATGAATCCCATTCTGGAAAATATAATGAAATCGTACAAAGTGGTATTGAAGTTATCGGGATTGATAATGTAAGAGCTGAAATTGAATGTGTAATAAGTGTCATTCAAGCACTTCAAAAGTTGAAGGTGCAATCTTTTACAATTGAGATTGGGCAAGTACAGTTATATAAATGTATTGTAAAAAAACTCTCCATCCATGATGAAGAAGAAAGAGTACTTAGAACGTATATAGAAAGTAAAAATTATGCTGCCCTCTCAAATTTTATCGGAGAAAAGAAATTAGATCGATGCGATGAGACAGTAAGATTACTTGAGAAATTGCCAAGGCTATTTGGAAATTTAGAAGTTATTGAGGAAGCAGAAAAGCTTGCTTCAAGTAATGAAATGAAAATGGCAATTGCAAGAGTAAAAGAAATGTATGAAACAATTGAAACGTTAGGATATGGTTCTTACATATCAATTGATTTAGGTATGATTCAACACTTAGATTACTATACGGGTGTTATTTTCAAAGGATATATATATGAAATTGGGGAAGAAATCGTTAGTGGCGGAAGATACGATGAGCTAATTGGGAATTTTGGAGAAATGCTGCCGGCTGTTGGACTCGCGGTGCAAGTAAATCAAATTGTGAAGGCGCTGCAAGAGCAGCAAGAACCATATGAACGAAATCAAATTGATATTGTGATTCATTATGAGTTAAATAGATTAGCAGAAGCAGAAAGGTTACGAAATTTACTTCGAAAGGACGGTAAGAATGCCTGGTTATCTTTATTTTCTAATTTAAATGATACCTTTCAATTTGCAAGAAAAAATAAAATAGGAACAGTCGTTGAGGCAAAGAATGAATACTTAGTGGAATATGTATGGAATGAAAAATGGGTAGTCCAGAAAGAAGGAGAGACTTCATGCGTAACATTCAAATTGCGTTAACGAAAGGAAGATTAGAAAAACATGTAATTCCACTTTTTGAGCAGATTGGAATTGATTGTTCCGAGCTCAAAAATAAAGGTCGGAAGCTTGTATTTCAAAGTAAAAATACAAATGTTTCATTTATTTTAGTAAAGGCGGTTGATGTTGCCACTTATGTAGAACATGGGGTAGCTGATATTGGGATCGTTGGAAAAGATATTTTAATGGAAAACGAGAAAGATATTTATGAAATGCTGGATTTAGGAGTGGGGATTTGTAAGTTTTGTGTTGCTTCTATTCCTACGTATAACCCGAAGAGTTATCGGAAGAAAAGGATTGCTACGAAATACCCACATATTACTTCTACTTATTTTCATGATAAGGGAGAGGATGTAGAAATTATTAAAATAGAAGGTTCTGTAGAAATCGCTCCTCTTCTTGGATTGGCAGATGCGATTGTAGATATTGTTGAAACAGGAAAAACATTACAAGAGAACGGACTTATTGTATTTGAGGAAATGCACTTTATATCGGCTCGGATGATTGTAAATAAGGCAGCCTTAAAAACTAAAAAAGACGAAATATTCAGTATTATAAATATGATGGAGCAAGAAATCTTATCAGGGAAATAGGAGGACTTAAAATGGAAATCATTTATGAAGACTTTAAGGAGGCATTATCTAAAATAAAAGTGCTAAGAGAAAACGCTAATATAATAGAAGAAACTGTTCAAAGAAGTGTAAGAGAAATCATTAGAAATGTAAGGGAAGGGAAAGATGAGGTTTTATCTTTCTATACAAAAAAGTTTGATGGTGTAGAGATGAAAGATTTTCGTGTAAGTGAAGAAGAAATACAGCAAGCGAGTATGTTTGTAGAGAATTCATTTTTAGAAGCTTTAAAAGAGGCGAAGAAAAACATTGTTTCGTATCACGAAAAGCAAAAGAAGCACTCAATATTCGATTGTGAAAGTAAAGGCATAATTAGAGGGCAGCTCATTCGGCCATTAGAAAATGTAGGTGTATATGTACCAGGCGGGACAGCCTCATATCCTTCTTCAGTATTAATGAATGTATTGCCAGCGAAACTCGCAGGTGTGAAAAAGATTGTAATGGTAACACCACCGAGGAAAGGAGGAATTGATCCTCATATATTAGCTGCTGCAAATCTTGCGGGAGTAGATGAAATTTATACGATAGGTGGCGCGCAAGCAATTGCTGCTTTAGCATACGGGACGGAATCGATTCCGAAAGTGGATAAAATAGTTGGACCGGGAAATTTGTACGTCGCTCTAGCGAAACGAGAAGTATACGGAATAGTAAACATCGATATGATTGCTGGCCCATCAGAAATTGTAGTTGTCGCGGATGAAACGGGTAATGCAAAGTATATCGCAGCGGATTTATTATCGCAAGCAGAGCATGACGAGAGAGCAACGGCGATTTGTATTACAACGAATATGGAACTAGCTAAAGAAGTAGAAAAAGAGGTAGAAAGACAGTTAGAAATGTTACCAAGAAGTGAAATTGCACGTGAATCGATAAAGAGAAATGGAGCCATCTTTATCATTCCTTCCTTAGATGAGGCACTAAAATTATCAAATGAAATTGCTCCAGAACATTTAGAGTTACATATAAAAGAACCGATGAATGCTCTAGATTATGTGAAACATGCAGGCTCTATTTTCCTTGGGGCATATGCGCCTGAACCGCTCGGGGATTATTTGGCGGGACCGAATCATGTATTACCAACGAGCGGAACGGCAAGATTTTTTTCTCCGTTATCAGTCGATGATTTTGTGAAAAAATCAAGTTTTATTTCTTATACGGAGGAAGCATTAAAAAATGTACAGCATCATATTGTAGAGCTTGCAAATAAAGAAGGGTTACATGCACATGCGAGAGCAATCCAAATAAGGTTTGAGGAGGGAAAATAATGCGTCAGTCCAGTCAAGTACGTGAGACGACAGAAACAAAAATTAAATTAAGTTTGCAGCTTGATGAAAGTACGAATGTATCTATTCAAACGGGGGTTGGTTTTTTCGATCATATGCTGACTTTATTTGCTAGGCATGGAAGATTTGGATTGCAAGTTGAGGCAGAAGGTGATGTATTTGTCGATGCACATCACACCGTTGAAGATATTGGAATTGTACTCGGAAATTGCTTGAAAGAAGCATTGCAAAATAAAGAGAGAATTAATCGTTACGGTTCAGCGTATGTACCGATGGATGAATCTTTAGGATTTGTCGCAATTGATATAAGTGGACGCTCATATTGTGTATTTCAAGGGGAATTAACAAATCCGAAGCTCGGGGATTTTGATACAGAATTGACGGAAGAATTTTTTAGAGCAGTTGCACATGCTGCCAATATTACATTACATGCGCGCGTTCTATACGGAAGTAATACACATCACAAAATTGAAGCATTATTTAAAGCTTTTGGTAGAGCGCTTAGAGAAGCTGTCGAAAAAAATGCCAACATTACTGGTGTAAATTCAACGAAAGGGATGTTGTAATTGATTGCCATTATAGATTATGGAATGGGGAATATTCGTAGTGTAGAGCAAGCATTAACATATATTGGGGCAGAGCACATTGTAACGAGTGACAAAGAAGAGATATTGAGAAGCGATGGCGTGATTTTACCAGGAGTAGGTGCATTTCCGAAAGCGATGGAAGTATTAGAAGAAAGAGATTTAGTGTGTGTACTAAAAGAAGTTTGTGATATAGGAAAACCACTCCTCGGTATATGTTTGGGCATGCAGCTTTTATTTGACCGAAGTGAGGAACTAAAAGATTGTAGTGGGTTAGGTTTACTACCAGGGGAAATTCGTAAGTTAAAAGTTTCTTATAAAATTCCTCATATGGGATGGAATGAATTAAGGAAGGAAAGAGAATTTCCGCTTTGGAATGGATTAGTGGATGGTTCTTTCGTGTATTATGTTCACTCATATTACGCGGATTGTCCAGATGAAATTGTATGCGGAGTAAGTGATTATGGAATACAAGTACCAGGGTTTGTAGCGAAAGGAAATGTATTTGGTGCACAGTTTCATCCAGAAAAAAGTGGTGAAATTGGCATGCAAATATTAAAAAATTTTCAAGGGGTGGTAGAAACATGGAAGTCTTCCCAGCTATCGATTTAAAAGAAGGAAGATGCGTTAGACTTTATCAAGGAGAGTTTAGTAAAGAAACGGTGATGAATGAAGATCCGGTAGCGCAGGCAATCATATTTGAAAAGCTTGGAGCGGAAATACTACACATTGTTGATTTAGACGGTGCAATTGCTGGTGAGTCGTTAAATTTGCCTGTCATTGAAAAAATCTGTAAGGCGGTACGCATTCCTGTGCAAGTTGGAGGAGGAATTCGTTCACTTGTAGCGGTGGAGAAGTTATTGTCAGTAGGTGTAGAAAAAGTGATTTTAGGAACAGCAGCTCTTTATGATAAGTCATTTTTAGAGGAAGCAGTTCGTCTATATAAAGAGAAAATCATTGTTGGAATTGATGCGAAAAATGGTTTCGTAGCAACGAGAGGTTGGCTTGATCTGTCTGAAATTTCTTATATTAATTTAGCGAAACAAATGGAAAGTTTAGGTGTTCAAACGATTGTGTTTACAGACATTTCGAAAGACGGGACGCTTGCAGGGCCAAATTTTGAACAATTGGCGTTACTTCAAAAAAGTGTGGGTATTCGTCTCATTGCCTCTGGAGGAGTGGCATCTATTCAAGATGTGAAAAAGTTAAATGATATGAATATATATGGTGTCATAATTGGAAAGGCGCTTTACGAGAAAACGATTGATTTAGAAGAAGTGTTACAGGTAACGAAGTTATGTTAGCGAAACGAATTATTCCATGTTTAGATGTGAAAGAAGGGCGAGTCGTAAAGGGTGTAAATTTTATGGGATTACAAGATGTCGGTGATCCGGTTGAAATAGCTGAAGCATATAACGAGGCAGGGGCAGATGAAATCGTATTTTTAGATATTACGGCGACCCATGAAGGAAGAAAAACGATTATAGATGTTGTAGAAAAAACAGCAGCAAAAGTATTTATTCCTCTTACGGTTGGCGGGGGGATTTCAAGTGTGAAAGATATGTACAATTTACTAAGAGTTGGAGCAGACAAAGTTTCAATAAACTCAGCGGCAGTGCGAAACCCGAAGCTAATCGAAGAAGGGGTAGAACACTTTGGATCACAATGTATTGTCGTGGCAATTGACGCTAGAAAAGTAGCAGAAGATAAATGGAACGTATACGTCAACGGCGGAAGAGTTGATACAGGAATGGATGCCATAGAATGGGCGAAGCGTGTTGTTAAGCTCGGGGCGGGTGAAATTTTGTTAACGAGTATGGATGCAGATGGAACGAAAAGTGGATATGACCTTCGTTTAACAGAAGAAATTTCAAAAAGTGTTTCCATTCCAGTCATCGCATCAGGGGGCTGTGGTCATACGGATCACATTGTAGAAGTTTTTCAAAAGACAACAGTTGATGCAGCGTTAGCGGCATCCATATTTCATTATGGTGAGGCGACAGTGCAGAGTGTAAAGCGAAAATTAAGAGATGCAAATGTTGAGGTGCGGTTATGAAACCTAATTTTTCAAAAGGATTAATACCAGCAATTGTCATCGAAGAAGGTACGAAAGAAGTTTTAATGCTAGCTTATATGAATGAAGAAGCATATGAAAAAACGTTGGAGACGAAAAGAACATGGTTTTATTCTCGTTCGAGGCAGTCGTTATGGAATAAGGGAGAAACATCAGGGAATGTCCAATATGTGCAATCTCTATACTTAGATTGTGATCACGATTCAATTGTTGTGAATGTGAAACAAGTAGGACCTGCTTGTCATACGGGGGAGAAGACATGCTTTCACTATCAAATTATATAGGGGGATACATATGGAAAATGCCTTTAAGTTGCTGTATAAAACAATTGAAGAACGAAAGGAAAGCCCACTTCCTGAATCATATACAAATTATTTATTTTCAAAAGGAGAAGATAAAATTTTAAAGAAAATTGGTGAAGAGTGCGCTGAAGTAATTATCGCATGTAAAAATAATGATAAAGAAGAAGTAGTGAAAGAAATGGTTGATGTATTTTATCACTGTTTCGTTTTATTAGCTGAAAAAAATATTGCATTGGAAGATGTCATGCGAGAGGTGAAAGAACGAAATGGAAAGCTTTCGAGAGTTGGGGATAGAAGGGAAATAGATACATTATAAGGAGGAATGTATATGAAAGTAGATTATCATCTTCACTTAGAAGAAGGACCGTATTCAATAAGATGGCTTGCTAAAATAAATGAAGCATTGGAATATTATGAACCGCTTCAAGAAAGGCATTCTATTGATTGGCTTATGAAAACACAAGAGCGTTTGCAAAAGCGTGTGAAGGAGGGGCCATTTACAAGAGAATGGATGGATCTCTATTTAGAAGAAGCTGTGCGAAAAGGAATAAAAGAAGTGGGAATTGTTGATCATCTATATCGTTTTCATGAAGCGAAAGGATATTATGAAAAATATGTAGATATTAGTGATTCTAGGCTTGGTCGTATACAGAAGGAATGGTTAGATCAAGTAAGGGTAGTTTCACTGTATGATTTTACAAAGGCAATTGAAGAGGCGAAAGAACGATGGAGTAAAAGAGGTGTCACGCTTAAACTTGGAATTGAAGCGGATTATTTTACCGGTTGTGAAGGAGAGTTAAAAGAATTATTAGGGCTAGGAGACTTTGATTATGTAATTGGTTCCGTTCATTTTCTAAATGGCTGGGGATTTGATAATCCAGATACGAAAGAATATTTTGAAGAGCATGACCTACGAGCATTATATGATACGTTTTTTAAAACGGTTGAGAGTGCGATTCGTACCGAGTTATTTGATATTATCGCTCATCTTGATAATATAAAGGTATTTAATTATCGATTGGATGAGAATGAACAGCTTTCTTATTATGAGGAAATTGCCTCTGCGTTAGTAGAAACGAATACGGCAACAGAAATAAATGCAGGATTGTATTATCGTTATCCTGTTCGTGAAATGTGCCCAAGTCCACTATATTTACAAGTATTAGCTAAGTATGGTGTTCCAATTACGATTTCTTCGGATGCCCATTATCCAAATGATTTAGGAAACTATGTACAAGAAAATGTACAAACATTACGAGCTCACGGTGTTACTCAGGTTGCAACATTTACGAAGCGAGCAAGAGTAATGAGGTCGATTGGAGAAGAAGTAACAAATTCAAAATGAAACGCGATTTTTTGATGAAAACCGTCCTTTTTGTTCAAAATAAGAAAGAATGAAAAGGAGGGTAAGAAATGGCGAAACAACAAAATAAACAAAATGTACAAGGTGCACAGCAACAAGCTTATACTTCTGAAACGAATGCTGCATCTCAATCGGTTATTGAGGAGCAAATTAGCGATACGGTTGCAGAAGGAACTATTGATGTGAAGCTCGGAAAAGAATCGCAGGAAAAAGCGTAAGAAGAGGGGAGAGTTGCATCTCCTCTTTTTTTATGGAAAAGTGTCGATTTTCAAAACTATAATCAAATTCCTTGGTTTTTATATGTGGATTTCTTACAATGAAATATAAGAGATATCTTATTTTCTATAGAAGAGGTGTTAGTAGTGGCAAAAATATTAGTAGCGGGAAAAATTCCGGAAATTGGATTAGAACTATTAAGAGATCATGATGTAGAAATGTACGATAAAGAGGAGTTAATTTCTATAGATGAATTAACAGAGCGTGTAAAAGATAAAGATGCATTGTTAAGTTTACTTTCGACAAAAGTGCCAAAAGAAGTTATTGATGCGGCACCTCATTTAAAGATTGTTGCAAACTATGGTGCTGGTTACGACAATATTGATTACACGTATGCGGGCGAAAAAGGAATTGCAGTAACGAATACACCGAAAGTATCAACGGAAGCGACTGCAGAATTAACATTTGCACTTCTTTTAGCAGCGGCGCGTAGAATTCCTGAAGGGGATACGTTATGTCGTACGACTGGATTTAACGGGTGGGCACCGTTATTTTTCTTAGGAAGAGAAGTCCACGGTAAGACAATTGGAATTATTGGTCTTGGAGAAATCGGGAAGGCTGTTGCAAAACGTGCGAAAGCATTTGGAATGGATGTTTTATATACAGGGCCAAATCGTAAACTTGAAGCTGAAAGTGAACTGGGAGCAACGTATGTGACGTTGGAAGAATTATTACAAACAGCAGACTTTATTACAATTAACTGTGCTTATAATCCAAAATTACATCATATGATTGATGAAAAGCAGTTTAAAATGATGAAGAACACAGCGTATATTGTAAATGCTTCACGTGGACCAATTATGAATGAAGCAGCACTTGCTCATGCATTAAAAACGAATGAAATTGAAGGGGCAGCTCTTGATGTGTTTGAATTTGAACCGAAAATTACAGAAGAGTTAAAAGGATTAAAGAATGTAGTACTTGCTCCACACGTAGGGAATGCAACATTTGAAACTCGTGATGCGATGGCTGAAATGGCTGTCAGAAATATTATAGCTGTATTAAATGGCGAAGAGCCAGTAACACCTGTAAATCAAAAGGTATTAGTTACAAAATAAAAAGAAACCTTCCGGACTCGGAAGGTTTCTTATTTTTCTTTATTCGTTTTTTTAGAAGGTCTTTGTCTAATGAATTGAGATAACATGTACAAAATATATAGTGGAATGGCAATGAATAAGAAAACAGAAAAATTGCCAAATCCTGTTTGATACATTGTAATAATGATTCCAACTAAAAATAGTGTAATAATGATGCTATATCGTGGAATTGGTACATCTTTTAAACTTGGGATACGAATGCGGCTCACCATTAAAAATGCGAACGTTACAAATACGGTAATAAGAACGATTTTTGGAATGGTATGTGAAAATAATGTTAAGAAAGCAACAAGCCCTCCCGCTGCTGTAATCGGTACTCCAGTGAAATATTTCATTGAAGTAGAAGATGGTGTTACATTAAATCGTGCTAAACGATATGCTCCGAAAAGAGGGAATAATCCCGCTATGTATAATCCGATGATTCCGTAGTTTGAGAAAGATGTGTAATACATTAGAACAGCAGGTGCTGCACCAAATGTTACGACATCTGCAAGCGAGTCGAGCTCTTTTCCCATTTGTGAATCAACACGTAATAAACGAGCAACACGACCATCAAGACTATCTAACATCATCCCGATAAGTACTAAAATAGCAGCTGATTTATAATATCCTAAAGATGCATAGCCGATTGATAAAAATCCGCTATATAAATTTCCGAGCGTAAATAAGTTTGGAATAGCTGCTCTATACAAAATCTGATCCCTTGCTTTCTGTAATGAATTCTTAATTAGTGTATGAAAGTTTACTTATTTTATCATACCATAAATTTATTCCTCATACGAAAGAAATTACCAATTTGTGAAAGATTTCATAGAAGGATGGTTTGATAATTAAGTGGAAATAAAAAGAGGAAGCAACTTGTATAAAGTTGCTTCCTTTACTATTCAAATTTTGTTGTCATCGTTCCAGTTTTATATCGATTATTAGGGTCGAAGCGTAATAAATCTCCATAAATTAATTTGTCGGAGAATTTTAATTCCGTTTTTGCTTTTTCAATGTACGGCTGACATAGTGTTATATCAGTTTCTTCACCCGTACCTCTTTTGTAGCACATATTTTTTGTATAAATATATTCGTCAGAAACAAAGCTACCATCACGCATTACCATAAGTGGGTCTTTTTCTTTAATAAATAAGTCAGTTCCAAATTCAACTGATTTATTTGTTTTAATACCAAGTAAGTGAAGGAGCGTTGGCTTAATATCAATTTGACCGGAAACTTTAGAAACAACTTTTCCTTCTTGACCAGGCACATGAATAATGAGAGGGACTCGTTGTAATTGCATAGAATCGAATGGTGTAATAGTATCTTTCCCTAGGAACTGTGCCATAGCTGCGTTATGATTTTCAGAAATACCATAATGATCACCATAAATGACAATAACGGAATTATCATACAGTCCTTCTTCTTTTAATTGTTTAATAAATAATTTAAGAGCTTCATCTGTGTAACGAACAGTTGGGAAGTAGCGGTTTACGACACCACTTTCCGAGTTGAATTCATCAACATATTGATCTTCCGGATTTAGAAGAAATGGAAAATGATTTGTTAATGTAATAAATTTTGTATAGAACGGTTGCGGTAAAGATTTTAGCTTTGGAATAGATTGTTCAAAGAACTCTTTATCTTTTAATCCCCAACCGACAGACATTTGTTCCGTTCCTGCGTAATCATTTAAATTAAAGTAACGATCATATCCAAGCGCAGGATACATTACATCCCGATTCCAAAACGTTTTATCGTTTGAATGGAAGACGGCAGAAGAATATCCGTATTTCTTTAATTGTTCTGGTGTAGCTGTGTATTCATTTGTTGCATGCGTAAAGAATACAGAACCACGATCTAGCGGATAAAGTGAGTTTTCAACGATAAATTCAGCATCAGAAGTTTTACCTTGTCCAGTTTGGTGATAGAAGTTATCGAAATAGAAACTATCCTTAATAAATTCATTTAAAAATGGTGTAATTTCTTTTCCATTTATTTTTTTATTAATAACAAAGCTTTGTGTAGATTCCATTGAAATTAAAATTACATTTTTACCTTTTGCAGCTCCAAATAAGTTTTTATCAACTTGCTTGTCTTTTGAATCTGTATAGTTTTTAATTTCAGAAAATCCATCACCACTTGCAAATACACGCTCAGCTGAAGACTTGGATTGAAGTGTAATATCAAATAGATGATATGTGTATAAACCTAAATTTTTCACGACAGTTTGACGGTCAAATGAGCGTGAGAACATTTGTGGTTTATAAATAACTGATACAACAATTTGTAGTGCTAATAAAGCTGTTACACCGCTAAAGAAAGTTCGCTTCTCTGAGCGGGAAAGTGGTGTTTTGTCGCCAAATGATGGGAATTTACGCGAAATAAACATTAAAATAATTGCATCTGCAAATAAAAGTAATGTTTTGTACGTAAAGAGTTCTTTTATACTTGTCCCTAAATCAGCCATATTGTTTGTTTGGAATAAAACCGGGAAAGTAACGAAATCGTTATAGAACCCATAAAACATTGCGTTTCCAAATAAAATAAATGACAGTATAAAACTGATTCCAATTATAATTCGGTTTCGGTGCTTAGATGCAAGTAAAGCTAAGCCGAAAAATAAAAGTAACGCAGCTAGTGGATTAATAAAAAGCATGAATTCTTCAAAGAAATTATCAATTTTAATATCAAATGCTAGCTTGTACACAATATATGTTTTAATCCATAGTAAAACGACTGCAACGAGTGCAAATCGCAGTTTTGGAAACAGATGTTGTAGCATAATATACTCCTCTCCTAAAAAGCATGACAGTTCGTGAGTCAGTTTGCTTAACGACTCATTTTATATATACGAACAGTCCTTTGTTATTATGATTATTATACTATGAGTATCATTATACGAAAATAAAAGAGAGTTGTGGGCTTTTTTATAATAATCGAGTAGAAAAAGAGTGGTGGGAGACAATAAAACAGAATTTCTATGTATGATAATTATCGTACGCAGAAAGAAGCGCGTGATAATACGGAGGTTATAATGCGAAAATTATTATATTTTATAGCATGCAGTAGTGTTATACTTTTTACTTTACCGAGTGTGTCAATAGCTCAATATGATGCACCTCTTATGGAAGATGCACTTTATTCTGTTTTATTTCCAAAAATAAATAAAGCAATTGAAAAACAATATGGAAGTTTGAAACCGTATCAATGTCCTAAAATTATTAGTTTAAAAAAAGTGTATAGCGGTACATATTTATTTCAAGCAAGTATTGAAGTGACAAAGTATGAACGTGTTGCTGGGAAAATTGCTCCCCCATTTGAGAAGGTAACGATTACATTTAATAACGAAGAAGGCGAATGGGAAGTGAAAAAGATTTCAGTAAAGCGCTTACCAAATGATACAAAATTAAACTGTAAAAAAACAATATAAAAAATTGTTTGACAAATAAAATGGTCCTTTGGTATTGTTAATAGCAACAATTAGATGTTTGAAAATTAAATAGACTTACCTCATCTACTCTCAAAGGTAGAGGCCGCGATAGGAAAGAGTAAGCTATGGGAGATTTCATGGAATCTGTGATCATAGGCTGAAAGGGACTATTGCCGAAATATAAGAATAACCATCTTATTCATATATTGGGACTACATTGAATAAATGTAGTACTGTCATAAGATTTATTTTATGGAGAGCTATTTGGAGATGTTGATGCGGTTTCTTATTTTGAGGAGATAACAACTCGTTTATTTTTTCAATATATATTTTTCCTAATAAGAAACGCGTGTGAACATTGTTCCGCGCGTTTTTTGTCTATCTAAAAGCGTGCTGCAATGAATAGAAGATTGGGGTTATGAGTTTTAGAGGAAATAAGGGAGGAATTTAAATGTATTTACACGGCACAAGCCGAATTAATGGGCAAGGACACTTAGAAATTGGAGGGTGCGATACGACGCAGCTAGCAAAGCAATACGGAACACCACTTTATGTATACGATGAAGAGTCTATTCGAGGAAAATGCCGAGCATTTCATCGTGCTTTTAAAGAAAGTGGTTTCTCTTATCAAGTAGCATATGCAAGCAAGGCGTTCTTGTGCATGGAGATGTGCCGAGTAGCTCGTGAAGAGAATATGTCATTAGACGTTGTTTCTGGAGGAGAATTATATACTGCGCTCCAAGCAGGATTTCCAGCATCACGTATTCATTTTCATGGAAATAATAAAACAGAAGAAGAGATAGTGATGGCTCTTCAGGCGAATATCGGTTGTTTTGTCGTAGATAATTTCTTTGAATTAGAAGTTTTACACGATTTAGCGATGCAACATGGAAAGTTTGTGAACATATTAATTCGTGTAACGCCTGGAGTAGAGGCGCACACACATGAATATATTACAACAGGCCAAGATGATTCGAAATTTGGATTTGGCGTTTCAAACGGTCAAGCGATGCAGGCAATTGGATTTGCTTTACAAAAATCCAATTATAATGTGCTAGGGATTCATTCACATATCGGATCGCAAATATTTGAAACAGCTGGCTTTGTTCGAGCGATTGAAGTTCTTCGCCAATTTTTAGAAGAAGTGAGAGAGCAAACAAACTATGTAGTAAAAGTGTTAAATGTAGGCGGGGGATTTGGAATACGCTACACAGAGTCGGATACACCGTTAACTCTTGAGACATATGTGCGAGCTGTAACAAGTGCAGTGAGAGAACAATTTACTGTATGTGAATATCCATTGCCAGAAATATGGATTGAACCAGGCCGTAGCATTGTAGGTGATGCTGGGACAACAATTTATACAGTTGGATCTGTGAAAGATATTCCTGGTATTCGGAAATATGTATCAGTCGATGGTGGAATGACAGATAATTTAAGACCTGCTTTATATAGTGCGCGTTATGAAGCAATGTTAGCGAATCGAGGGAATGATGAGAATGAGGAACTCGTTTCGATTGCGGGGAAATGTTGTGAGAGCGGAGATATGTTGATTTGGGATATTCATTTACCGAAAGTCGCTGCTGCTGATTTACTAGCAGTTTCCTGTACAGGAGCCTACGGGTACTCGATGGCGAATAATTACAATCGGATTCGAAGACCAGCCGTTGTCTTTGCAAAAGGCGGAACATCGCAAGTAGTTGTGGAACGCGAAACATATGAAAATATTATTGGGAACGATCGCATACGTATTAAAGAGCTTGTTTAAATAGAAAAAGGAGTTGTTCGGATGGGCAATTCCTTTTTTGTAAAATAAAATAATTAAAATATATCGGAAAACTAGGATTGAAAAAAATCAGAATTGTGATAAAATACAAATACAAAGCTTATCAAGAGAAGCGGAGGGAACTGGCCCGAAGAAGCTCGGCAACCTGCTTATAGAAAGCAAGGTGCTAAATCCAGCAAAATGGAATCCATTTTGAAAGATAAGGTAAAATATATTACCGAACAGTCTTTTCGAAATGGGAAAGATTTTTTTATGAATAAAAAGGGGGGCTGTTCGCGTGAGTGTACGGGAACATTTTGATGAAGTATCCGAGAAGATTGAAGCGATGCTTGCTGATATGAAATATGGCTCAATTACAATTGTTGTGCAAGATGGAAAAGTAATTCAGTTAGAGAAAAGTGAAAAAGTACGTTTAAAGTGAAAAGCGCTGACTAGAAAAACTAGAGGCGATTTTAACCTATTTTCATTAGGTTAAAATCGTCTTTTTGCTTTTACAGGGGGAAAAAACATGTTGACGTATGAAACGTGGGAAGAAAATGTTGTTTCGTTTTCGGAAGAAGATGAAACGAAAGGTGCGCTATCAGTATTAAATTGGGCTTATGAAGAGTATAAAGATGAAATCGTCTACGCATGTAGCTTTGGGGTGGAAGGTATGGTATTGCTGCACCTTATAAACCAAGTAAATCCATCTGCTAAAGTTGTATTTTTGGATACAAATGTTCATTTTCAAGAAACATATGAATTAATTCAAAGAGTGAGGGAACGATTTCCTTCATTGAATATTATAGAAAAGCAGCCAGAACTTACACTTGATGAACAGGCGAAGTTGCATGGTGAAAAACTGTGGGAGAGCAATCCGAATCTTTGTTGTAAGATTAGAAAAATTTTACCTTTAGAAAAATCATTAGTCGTGGAAAAAGCATGGATATCGGGCTTAAGAAGGGAACAATCAGAAACACGTAAGCATACAAAGTTTATAAATCAAGATCATCGTTTTCAATCTATTAAAGTTTGTCCACTCATTCATTGGACGTGGAAAGAAGTTTGGCGATATGTATACAAACATAGCTTGCCGTATAACCCGTTGCATGATGTTGGCTATCCAAGTATTGGGTGTGAGAAATGTACTTTACCTGTAGGGGATGGTGGCGATTCAAGAGATGGTAGATGGGCTGGGAAAGTGAAAACCGAATGTGGTCTTCATTATCAATAAGATGAATCTTGAAATAAAGCTAAGAGGGGATATAGAAAATGAGCACAGTAAACGAATTAGTAAACCGTATAGATGAGACATATGACGTATCACAAATTGAAAAAGAAATTAAATTAGACAACATTGCTTTAAGTGATTTAGAACTATTGGCGACAGGTGGATATAGCCCGCTTACTGGTTTTTTGGGGAAGGAAGATTATGATTCAGTCGTAGAAACGCTTCGTTTAGCAAATGGTAGTGTGTGGAGTATACCAATTACATTACCGGTAACAGAAGAAGTCGCAGAAAGCCTGAAGACCGGAGAGGAAGTAAAGCTTGTCAACAATGGAAATATATATGGTGCTATTCAAATAGAAGATATTTTCGTACCAGATAAAGAAAAAGAAGCGTTACTTGTATATAAAACAACGGATGAGGCTCATCCAGGAGTGAAAAAATTATATGAACGACCAAACGTTTACGTTGGAGGAACTATTATTCTAACAAAACGCTTTGAAAATAATCAATTTCCTTCTTATCATTTAGACCCAATTGAAACGAGAGAAGAATTTAAAAAACGTGGGTGGAAAACAGTAGTCGGATTTCAAACGAGAAACCCGGTACATCGTGCCCATGAGTATATTCAAAAATCTGCTCTTGAAATTGTAGATGGTCTCTTTTTAAATCCACTCGTTGGAGAAACGAAATCGGATGATATTCCTGCTGATGTAAGAATGGAAAGCTATGAAGTACTCCTTCAAAACTATTATCCGAAAAATCGTGTCTTTTTAAGTGTATTTCCTGCTGCAATGCGTTACGCAGGACCAAGAGAAGCGATATTTCATGCGTTAGTAAGAAAGAATTTTGGATGTACCCACTTTATTGTAGGACGTGATCATGCCGGAGTAGGAGATTATTACGGAACATACGAAGCGCAAGAAATCTTCACGAATTTTACGATAGAAGAGTTAGGCATTACACCACTATTCTTTGAACATAGTTTTTATTGCACGAAATGTGAAGCGATGGCTTCAACAAAAACATGTCCGCACGGAAAAGAAGATCATGTTATTTTATCGGGTACGAAAGTAAGAGAACTATTAAGAAAGGGTGAGATTCCGCCAAGTACATTTAGTCGTAAAGAAGTAGTAGAAGTGCTAATTAAAGGTTTAAAAAAAGAAGTAGTAACAGAATAGGGAGAGAACGAGATGGATACGAATATTACTTGGCATACAGCTTCGGTTTCAAAAGATGAGAGAAGAGTGAAGAATGGACATCACAGTTTTGTAATTTGGTTTACTGGTTTATCAGCTTCGGGTAAATCTACAGTAGCGAATGCGGTCGCTCGTAAACTGTTTGAAAAGAATATTGGAAATTATGTGCTGGATGGGGATAACATTCGCCACGGTTTAAATAAAGACTTAGGATTTTCTGAAAGTGATCGCATGGAAAATATAAGACGTATTGGCGAAGTGGCAAAGTTATTTGTAGATCAAGGAACAGTTGTCCTTACAGCATTTATTTCACCATTTCGAGTAGACCGCAAACAAGTAAGAGATTTATTAGCGGCAGATGAATTTATTGAAATTTTTGTGAAGTGTCCGATTGAAGAGTGTGAGAAACGTGATCCGAAAGGACTTTATAAAAAGGCAAGAAAAGGTGATATTAAGGATTTCACAGGTATTGATTCGCCTTATGAAGAGCCAGAGCAAGCGGAATTAATTGTAGAAACGCACAAATATTCTATAGAAGAATGTGCAGAACAAATCGTGAAGTACTTACAAGAGCGTAGTTTTATCCCGCTATTTGCCGGGAAGTAAAATTCCTACCTCAAATTTCGATTGGGGCAAGGAAGTTAGGTGGGGGTCGGGCTGCCCGTAAATACCCGATTGGTTAAGGCTAATAATCAGCGTGGGATGAACAAAACTCTACTGATTAAAGTTTCACTTTATATAGGGGGATTTAAAAATGAGTTATGAAAAAGTATGGGCTAACAATGAAAAACTAAATCAGACGGAGAAAAATAAATTAGAAAAAGATGGCTTAGAAATTTTTAATGATATTCCTTACTATGCGGAAAATGGATTCGAATCTATTCCGAAAGAAGAGTGGGATGCTTTTAAATGGGCGGGATTGTATTTACAACGTCCAAAAGAAGCTGGTTATTTTATGATGCGGGTAAATATTCCGTCAGGGATTATTACAAATGCACAGGCAGAAGTACTTGCTTCTATCGCTGAGGATTATGGACGTGATGTAATAGATATTACTACGAGACAGGCGATTCAGTTTCACTGGTTAGAAATTCAGCAAATACCAGATATTTTTAAAAGATTAGCAAGAGTTGGGTTATCTTCAGCGGGGGCTTGTGGTGATATAACGCGGAATATTACAGGTAATCCGCTTGCTGGAATTGATGCAAATGAACTATTTGATACAACACATATTGTGAAAGAGGTATATGACTATTTCCAACATAATGAAGAGTTTTCTAACTTGCCACGTAAATTTAAAATGTCTATTAGTTCTAATATTTATAACTCAGCAAATGCAGAGATTAACTGTGTTGCATTTACACCTGCTACGAAAGAAATAGATGGTGAGAAAAAAGTTGGTTTTCATATAAAAGTAGGCGGAGGGTTGTCAGCCCGTCCATATTTAGCTGATGAATTAGATGTTTTCGTTTTACCAGAAGAAGTGAAGGCGGTGGCGATTGCGATTGCTACTATATTCCGTGATTTTGGATATCGTGAGAAACGTCATTTAGCACGTTTGAAATTTCTTGTTGCGGACTGGGGAGCAGAAAAATTTAAAGAGAAACTAATAGAGTATACAGGGCCTTTACAAAGTAAAGGAGAAAGTGCACTCAAAGGATGGAATGCAGGCTATTTTTATGGTGTTCAAGACCAAAAACAAGAGGGATTAAAATATGTAGGTTTTAATGTACCGGTAGGTCGTTTACATGCGGAAGAAATGTTTGAGATTGCAAGAATCGCAAAGCAATATGGAAATGGACAAATTCGTACATGTAATTCACAAAATTTCATTATTCCGAACGTTCCTCCGAAAAATGTAAAAGGATTACTTAGTGAACCGTTGTTTGAAGCGATATCTGCAAGCCCAAAATCATTTATTGGTCATGCGGTTTCATGTACCGGTATTGAATATTGTAATCTTGCACTAGTAGAAACGAAAGAAAGATTACGAAAAATTGCAGAATACTTAGATACACAAATTGCACTCGATGTTCCAGTTCGAATTCATATGGTAGGCTGCCCGAATTCATGTGGTCAACGTCAAATTGCTGACATTGGGTTACAAGGGGTGAAAATGAAAACGAAGGAAAAGGGAATTGTTGAAGCATTTGAGATATACGTTGGTGGAACGTTGTTAGATGGCGGTGCCTACAATCAAAAGTTAAAAGGAAAAATAGATGGCGAGGATTTACCTGATGTACTCGCATCATTTATAAGTTATTTCAAAGAGAATAAATTACCAGCCGAAACATTTTATGATTTTGTAGGTCGTGTTGGTGTAGACACATTACAAATAGCGTTAAATACCGTGTTAGAAGAAGTCATAGCGTCTTAGGGGGGCAATATGGATTTATATCGATTTGAAGCTGTATTAGTGAGTGATATTGTTCCGATTGTTGTTGTTGCTCAAAGTGAAGAACAGGCATTTAAGCTTGCGGAGATTGAGCTTGAAAAACATTTTTTACCGTTGCCAGAGGTAAAAGAGATTTCTTTGTTTGAGAAAAAGAAAATTCGAAAAGGTGCGGCATTTGTTATTCATGAGTAGAGAGCAGTAATACGAAAAAATAAAAGCTTCCATTCGTATATAAGAATGGAAGTTTCATTTTAATAGTAGAAATGAGGAGAGATGATGGGGAAGGTTTATATTGTTGGAGCGGGTCCTGGCGATCCAGATTTAATTACTGTTAAAGGATTGAAATGTATTGAGAAGGCAGATGTTATTTTATACGATCGTCTTGTGAATAAAGAGCTGCTTTCACACGCAAAGCCTGACGCGGATTTAATTTATTGCGGGAAACTCCCGAATTATCACACGATGAAGCAAGAAACAATTAATACATTTCTTATTAAGTATGCGAAAAAAGGAAAAGTTGTAACAAGGCTTAAGGGCGGCGATCCATTTGTATTTGGTAGAGGGGGAGAAGAAGCGGAAGCATTAGCAAAGCAAGGTGTACCATTTGAAATCGTCCCAGGTATTTCGTCTGGAATAGCTGCACCTGCTTATGCTGGTATTCCAGTGACGCACCGTGATGCAAGTGCAAGTTTTGCTATTGTGACTGGGCATAGGAAAGAAGGTGCTGAAGAAGAAGTGAAATGGGAAAGTTTAGCGAAAGGTGTAGAGACTTTAGCCGTATATATGGGGGTTAGTAATTTGCCCTACATATGTGAGCAACTTATGAAGCATGGAAAAGATAAAAGTACGCCAGCTGCTATTATTGAACAGGGGACGACGTCTATGCAGCGCACAGTTGTTGGGACATTAGGAACAATTGTAGATGTTGCGAAAAAAGAGAAAATTCAAAATCCGAGCATGATTGTAATTGGAGAAGTTGTCCGTTTTAGAGAAAAAATCCATTGGTTTGAGAAGCAAACAGAAAATGCTTATCAAGTAAGTGGAGTGTTGTAAAATGAAAGCCGTCTTATATATATGTCATGGAAGTCGTTTGAAGACAGCGAAAGAAGAGGCGATTCAATTTATTACATCGTGCATGAGCCGTATAGAAGCGACTATTCAAGAAGTTTGTTTTTTAGAGTTAGCGAATCCTTCTATTGAAGAGGGTTTTCATACATGTGTGAAGCGTGGGGCCACGGAGATTATTGCTATCCCTGTTTTTTTATTAGCGGCAGGTCATGTGAAGAAAGATATTCCATTTGAATTGGTAAAGCTCAAGAATCAATATCCGAATGTTAAAGTGACTTATGGTAATCCGTTTGGTGTATCAGAAACACTTATAAAATCAGTATATAACGGAAGTGGTATTGAACAGGAAGATAAGGCTGAAGTGACCCTTCTGCTCGTTGCAAGAGGGAGTAGTGATCCTGAAGTATTACAAGATGTAAAATGGATCGCTTCTTTATTTCAAGCTGAGGAGAAAATTAAAAAAGTTGAGGTTTGTTATTTAGCGGCTGCGGAGCCAAAATTTGAGAAGAAATTGCAGGAAGTTGTAGAACGGAAAGTGGAGAATATCATTGTGCTACCTTATTTGCTATTTACAGGTTTACTTATGAAACATATTGAGAAAGAAGTGCGCCAATATAAATTGGAAAAGATAAAAATAAGTCCATATTTAGGGAAGAATGAAGCGTTTCAAGATATGTTAATTCAGAAAACGACGGAGTTATTGAAAGGAGATCAGTATGTATCCACTTACAGTGCGAGTTAATGAGAAACGCGTTGTTGTTATTGGCGGGGGGAAAGTTGCAGGGTTTAAAATTATTCCTTTACTCAAACAAGGTGCGGATATAGTTGTGATAAGTCCAGAATTGGATGCGAATTTAGTAAAACTTGTGGAAGAAAAGAAAATTCGTTGGTATCAAAGAGAATATGAAAAAAGTGATATTAAAGGTGCTTTTTTAGTTGTTGCAGCGAGTAGTGATTCAATATTAAATGAACAAGTTGCTGAAGATGCCGCAGAGAATCAATTAGTAAATGTTATTACAAATCCGGAAAGTGGTAATGTTCACTTTCCAGCAGCGATTCATCGTGGTTTGCTTAATATAGCAGTTTCTACTGGGGGAGCGAGCCCGAAGCTCGCAAAAAAAATTCGAGATGAGATTGCAAATAAATATGATGAGGCATATGAATCATATTTAGATTTTTTATATGAAGTAAGGGTGAAGTTAAAAGATTTACAGTTAGAAAAGAGGGAACGAAATATATTACTCCAAGAAGTGTTGAAATCAGTATATGTGCAAAACGAGGGGAAAAGAGAAAGTTTTTTACAAGAATTAGAAGAGAAAGTTTTAAAATAATAAAAAGTAAATTGCGCTTTACAAATATGGAAATATAATTTATAATCACAATTAACTTCAATAGATGAAATCGATGAGCAAGAAGAGTACGTATATTTGATGCGGTCAGAGAGCTGGGGTTAGGTGTGAGCCCAGTACGATAAAATATACAGAATGGGCTTGCGAGAGGTATGTTGAACATTGTAGTAGGCAACCCGGGTTCCGCCGTTAAAAGGATAGAGTATCGGAATTATTCCTGTACTTGAACAAGTGGGATTTATCAATCCAATTGAGGTGGTACCACGGTATTTACATTACATATATCGTCCTCTACATGCATATTTGCGTGTAGGGGACTTTTTTATTTTCTAAAGGAGGTGTGCGAGTATGAAATGAAAGTGTATAATTAACAGAAATTTTAATATTCAGAAAAGGAGAGTTTATGATGAAAGAAACACAGCAATGGACGTCGAAAATAGGCTTTGTACTCGCAGCAGCCGGAGCCGCAGTAGGTCTTGGTGCAATATGGAAATTTCCGTATGTTGCAGGTAATGGAGGAGGAGGCGCATTCTTCCTTGTATTTTTACTATTAACTTTATTTATAGGTATGCCTCTTCTAATAGCGGAGTTTGTTATTGGACGTAGCACGCAAAAAGAGGCGGTTACAGCTTATAAAGTACTAGTGCCAAATAGCAAATTATATCCTTGGATTGGTCGTATGGGAGTTGTTACTTGTTTTAGTGTACTATCTTTTTATAGTGTTGTAGGTGGATGGATTTTACTTTATTTATATTATAGTGTGACAGGAAGTTTCTGGAATGGAGTAGCTGATTATGGACAATTGTTCGGTGAAACGATTTCAAATCCGTTAAGTGCGATTGGAGCACAATTTATCTTTATGCTTTGTACGATTTTTGTTGTAAGTAAAGGTGTAGAGAAAGGTATAGAAAAGGCAAGTAAGTACATGATGCCGCTATTATTTATTTTATTTATTGCAATTATTGTTCGTGCGTTAACACTCGATGGTGCTTTGGCTGGAGTAGAGTTCTTCTTAAAACCAGATTTTTCAAAGCTTACAGCAGATACGGTTTTATATGCGATGGGACAATCTTTCTTCTCTCTAACAGTAGGTGCATCCGTAATGGTAACGTATAGTTCTTATTTAAAGAAAGAAGAACATTTAGCGAAATCAGCAACATCGATTGTAAGTTTAACTGTTTTTGTTACAGTACTTGCAGGATTAGCAATCTTCCCAGCGATTTTCGCATTAGGAGTTAAACCGACTGAAGGACCGGGATTACTGTTTATCGTCCTTCCAGCAGTATTTGCAAAAATACCATTTGGTCAATTTTTCTTTATTATGTTTTTAATTTTATTCTTCTTTGCGACTTTAACTTCTGCCATTTCAATGCTTGAAATTGTAGTAGCATCTGTTGCGAAAGGTAACGAGAAGAAGCGTCCGTCAGCATCATTATTAATTGGTATTCTTATTTTTGCGGTCGGTATTCCATCAGCGTTATCATTTGGGATTATGAGTGACGTGAAAATATTTGGAAAAACATTCTTTGATTTAGTCGACTTTTCGGTAAGTAACGTATTGTTACCGTTAGGAGTACTAGCTATTTCATTATTTGTACCAAATAAAATGAGTAAAGAGTTGTTGATGAAAGAATTAGAAGTGACGGAAACGAAGGGGAAAACGTTATTTAACATTTGGTTCTTCTTACTTCGTTATGTTATTCCGGTAACTGTAATAATTGTATTTTTAAATGCTATAGGCATATTTAAAATGTTTGCATAATAAAAAGACGGAGAAATCTCCGTCTTTTTATTATGTTGTAGAAGTATTTAATAAACGATTATATGCTTTATAAGCTGTGACGACTGCGATGAATGAACCGATTAAAAATAACGCTGAGCCGCCAAATGTAAATATTCGGCCAATAAACGTTTCCCTAGCTTCTTCTATTTCTTGTTGTAATTGTGTATTCATATTAATCACCCCGTAAACTATAGGCATTTAGTTATAGTCTATGTAGAATGCCTATAGTGTGTGAAGTGTAAATAAAAAAACCTCGGTAGGTGAAGTGAACCCGAATAGTGGTACAT